>JALUFY010000042.1:1331-6170 GCA_027051995.1 Hyphomicrobiales bacterium | reverse complement strand
GGCGCGGGCATCCCGGTCATCGGTATCGACGAAGGCGCGGTCGGTCTTCAATGTGGTGAACGGCAGGGTGCGCAGGTTGGACAGCGACGAATAGCCGGTGCCGAAGTCATCGCAGGCGATCATCACGCCCAGATCCGCCAGACGCTCCAGAATCTTGCGGCCAAGTTCGGGGTTTTCCAGAATCAGTGATTCGGTCAGCTCGATCTTGAGGGTGCGCGGATCGATGCCCTCGCGCTCGATGAGGGCGGCCACCTCGGCGGGCAATTGGGCGTTGAGCAACTGCACAGAGGAGATGTTCACCGCCATGAACAGCGGCGTCTCGGGGCGGAAGGCGCGCTGCCAGACGCCCAGATTGCGCACCGCCTCGGAGAGGACGACGCGCGAGATATCGCCGATGAGGCCGATTTCCTCGGCCAGGGAGATGAAGCTGTCCGGCCCCATGAGGCCATGCAGGGGGTGGCGCCAGCGCACCAGGGCCTCGAAACCGGCCAGCGCGCCGGAGGCCAGATGCATGATCGGCTGATAGACCACCTCGATTTCGTTGCGCTCCACGGCGCGGCGCAGGTCCTGCTCCAGCGAAACCATGCGCGAGCGGCCCTTGAGCATGTTCTCCTCGAAGAAGGCAATGGCGTCATTGCCGCGCTTGCGGGCTTCGAAGAGAGCCGTTTCGGCCTGCCTGAGGGCATCTTCCGGCTTCATGCCGGAGAGCCCGCGCAGGGGGGCTATGCCCATGCAGGCGGTGATGGAAATCTCGCGCACGCCCAGATCGAAGGGGCGCGAGAGCAGCTTGCGCAGGCCGGTGGCGAAGGCGGTGATGTCACGCTGTTTCGTGGTGGCGTCCATGATGATGGCGAACTGGTCGCCTGGCAGGCGCGCCAGGGTGTCCTCCGGCTCCAGGGCTTCGCCGATGCGTTTGGCGATGTGCCTGAGCAGGGCGTCGCCGGTTTCGAAGCCCCAGGCGTCGTTGATGGAGCGGAAGCGGTCCATGTCCAGCACCAGCAGATAGACCGCGCCGGTGGCGGCCTGTGAGGCGCGGGTGATGGCGCGGCCCAGCCGGTCGATGAGCAGCGGGCGGTTGGGCAGGCCGGTGACGCGGTCGCGCACGGCGTCGGAAAGAATGTGCTCCTCGGTGCGGCGGATGGAGGTGATGTCGGAGAGCGCGCCGATGAGGCGGACGGGCGCGCCGGAAGCGGCCTGATCGCGCACCGGATGGGCGCGCAGCAGATACCAGCGGTAGGCCCCGTCGGCGCGGCGCAGGCGGAACTGCACGGAAAAGCGCCCCCCGCCCTCGTGCAGCGCGGCCTCGATTGCCGCCTCGTAGGCGGGCAGGTCGGCCGGGTGCATGCGCGCGGCGAAACCCTTCGCGCCGCCGTGGGCGATGGTGGCGGGCGGCAGGCCCAGCTGACTTTCCAGCTCCGGGCCGGTGTGCAGCTTGCCGGAGACGGCGTCATAATCCCATACCGCCAGATGCGCGCCCGCCAGCGCCAGGGCGCGGCGGCCAGCGCCGGCCATGAAGCGCCTCAATCCGGAGGCGGGCGCGAAAGCGGCGCGCGCCATGGTGACGGCCAGCGACAGCACGACGATAACCAGCCCCATGGAGACGGCCATGTCCGCGCCGGGCCAGGGCATGAGCCCGGCGGCGGCGAGGCTTGCGAAAACCGTCCAGGCGAAAAGCGCCGACGCGGTGATCAGGCCGTTGTCCGCCCCCGCGCGGCGGCCCTTGCGGGCCCTTATGGACAAGGCGAGCATGGCGGCGGCGGCCAGGGCGAAGGCTGGGCGGATGACGGCGGTTGCGCGCGGCGGATCGAACAGCGCCCAGGCGCTCAGGGCCGTGGCGATGGCGGTGAGGATGACGGCGGCGGCCAGCAGCGGGCGGGCGCGGCGGTATGTGTCGCGCCAGGCGAACAGCCAGGCGGTCAGGCCGGTGAGCATGAGCCCCTCGAAGAAGACCGCCAGCCCCGGCAGGGCGGTGGAGGCGCCCATCCAGGCCAGGGCGGGGCGCATGGCGCCGGTGTGAACGGCGATGAAGCCGGCCGCGCCCAGAGTGAACAGGGCGGCTGCCGGCAGGGCGGGTATCTGGCGCAGGCCATAGAGCGTCACCAGGGCGATGGCGGCGAGCAGGGCCGCGCCGGTCAGCGCGCCGGAGAGGAAGAGATCGCGGGTCTGGCGGGCATGGAAGGCGGAGGCCTTCCACAGCCGCGCGGCGCGGATGGCCGGGCCGGTGATCTCGGCGATGTAGGTTGCGGCGGCCGAGGCGGGCGCGAGGAGTTGCGCCGTCCCGTCTCCGGCGGGCGCGATGGTGGCGGGCGGCGTCGCCGAATAGGCCAGCACGGACGCGCCGGGCGCAAGGGGGCGCAGGCCCGATCCGGAAAAGGAGCCGGGATTGAGCCGCAGGATGAAGTGTCGCGGCGCGGCGGCGGGATTGGAGAGGGAGAAAAAGGCCCAGACATGGGGCGCGGCGCGGCCCGTGGCGGTCAGTTCAAGGCGCGTGCTTTCACCGGGCTTTCCAGAAGGCACGCTGATGGCCACGGCGGCGGCCCTGGCGCGCACCAGCTTCATGGCCGGGGCGGCGTCGATATAGTCTCCGGCGAAATCCGCCCGCAGGGCCTGTCCGGCATTGGCCGGGGGGGCGGCGGCGATGGCGGCGCAGACGGCCAGCACGGCGGCCAGCAGCGCCGCGAGCCAGGGCGCGCGCGGCGCGCGGCGCGGTGCGCGGATATTCCCCCACGGGTTCTTTGTCCGGGATACCGTCAAACCCTGTCCGCCTGTTTCCTGCCCCTGCCCCCGGAACGCCAAGTAAAACGATGTAAACGCTCAGATTGCAAGCCCGGAGGGTGAATAAAGTCAGGGGTGCGAAGAATTGTCCACATCTTCCGGATGTTCGCGGACGATGGCGAAGAGCAGATGATCGCGCCAGCGGCCATTGATGCGCA
The DNA here is from genome assembly GCA_027051995.1 of Hyphomicrobiales bacterium. Classification (GTDB taxonomy): domain Bacteria; phylum Pseudomonadota; class Alphaproteobacteria; order Rhizobiales; family Aestuariivirgaceae; genus Thermopetrobacter. The sequence goes on along the minus strand of JALUFY010000042.1, from coordinate 3,237 downwards.
GGTAGCGGCGGGCATAGCCTTCCCGGGTGAAGCCGCAGCGCTCCAGAAGGCGTTTCGATGCGGTGTTTTCGGGGATGCAGGCGGCCTCGACGCGGTTCAGTTTCATCTCCGTGAAGGCATGACGCACCAGGGTGGTGACGGCGTCCGTCATGTAGCCCCTGCGGGCGTGGCGCTGGCCGATCCAGTAGCCGATGGAGGCCGTCTGGGCGATGCCCCGGCGGATGTTGGACATGTTGATGCCGCCGAGCAGCTCATGGCTGTCGCGGCTGATGATGAACAATGGCAGGGCCACGCCGGCGCGGCTGTCGCGCCAGTAGCCGCGCAGGCGGCGGCGGTAGGCGGGCATGGTCAACTCGTCCGCCATCCACAGGGGCTCCCAAGGCTGGAGGAAATCGCGCGATTCGGCGCGCAGGGCGGCCCATTGATCGAAGTCGGCCACCAGCGGCGGGCGCAGCAGCACGCGCTCGCCCTCAAGGGCCTTTTCGTGGCCGGCGCGCAGGTATGACAGCAGCGAGGTCATGCCGTCTTCTAGCCCGGATGGGGCGGATTGCAAAGCGGCGCGAAACGGGCTGGCGGCGGCGGGACGGTGTGATATCATGGGGCAACCACAACATGACCGGAGCCGAAAACTCATGGATATCACCGATCTCATCATCGCGGCGCAGGGTGAAGAGGGGCTGGCGCGCATCGGCGGGCAGTTCGGGCTGGACGCGGCGCAGACGCGCGCGGCGGTGGAGACGCTGGCCCCGGCGCTGGCGGCGGGCGTGCGGCGCAACATGGCTACGCCGGACGGGCTGGCCGGGCTGCTGGGGGCGCTGGCGGGCGGCAATCACGCCAGCTATCTTGAACCCCGGGAGCTGGAATATGAACAGGTCAAGCCGGAAGGCGACGCCATTCTCGGCCATGTCTTCGGCTCGAAGGATGTTTCGCGCGCCGTGGCCATGCAGGCGGCCTCATCCACCGGCCTTTCCGATTCCATCCTGAAGAAGATGCTGCCCATCATCGCGCCCATGGTGCTGGGGGCCATCGTCAAGATGTTCATGGGCGGCGGACAGGCCACAGCGCCACAGCCGCGGGCGCAACCGCGCTCCGGCGGCGGGCTTGGCGACATCCTTGGAGACATCCTCGGCGGCGGCTCCGCCAGGGGCTCCTCCGGCGGCGGTCTGGGAGATGTCATCGGCGATATCCTCGGCGGCGGTTCAAGGCGGAGCGCCCCTTCCGGCGGCGGCGGGCTTGGCGATATCATCGGCGATATTCTGGGCGGCGGCGCGCGGCGCGCGCCAGAACCGGAGCCGGAGCCGCGCCAGGCACCCTCTCCTTCCGGCGGCGCGGGCGGCGGGCTCGATGATCTCATCCGCGACATTCTGGGCGGCGGACAGAGCAGGCCGCAAGACCCGGCGGATTATCCCGGTGATCATCCCTACAGGCGCTCGCGCGATGTGCTGGAGGACATGCTGGGGCGCGGCACGCCGCGCGGCGACGCCGGGGAGGAGCTTCTGAACTCCGTTGAACGGCGGCTGCGCGAGCTGTAGGCGGGGCGCGGGCAAGGCGGATTGACGCCCGCGCATCATTTTCCGGCGATTTCCGGCAAAAAGGGGCTGGACTATGTTTTAGAATTATTCTAAACATAGTCCGTGACCTGTTCACTCAGGATGAAATCCGCCGGGGGGAACGCATGAGCATTCCGGCGGCGCAACAGAAAAAAGAGGACAAGACATGGATCTGAAGGGTTCGAAGACCGAACAGTCGCTGAAGGACGCATTCGCCGGCGAGAGCCAGGCCAACCGCCGTTATCTCTACTTCGCCCAGCAGGCCGACGTGGAGGGCTACAACGACGTGGCCGCCGTGTTCCGCTCCACCGCCGAGGGCGAGACGGGCCACGCGCACGGCCATCTGGAATATCTGG
>JALUFY010000042.1:0-1321 GCA_027051995.1 Hyphomicrobiales bacterium | reverse complement strand
GAAGTGGGCGATCCGGCCACCGGCCTGCCCATCGGCAACACCGCCGACAATCTGAAATCCGCCATCGCCGGCGAGACGCACGAATATACCGACATGTATCCCGGCATGGCCAAGACGGCGCGCGAGGAAGGTTTCGACGAAATCGCCGACTGGTTCGAGACGCTGGCCAAGGCCGAGCGCTCGCACGCCAACCGCTTCCAGAAGGCGCTTGACGAACTCGACGCCTAGACGTCCAGCAAACACCGGCGGGCGGAAGGCTTTCGCTTCGCCTTCCGCCCGGCCAGCCCCCGGCTGCCAGACAACACGAGATCACGACGCCCGGCGGGAAGGGTTCGCGCCGGTAAGGGGTGATATTGTCCATTTTTCAAGGAACAAGGCCATGAGCAAGACACCACCGCGCGAAGGCAATCTGGAAGCCCCGACGCGCCATCCCATAGACTGGCGAAGCCCGGACTTTTACGACGAAGCGGCGCTGATGAAGGAGCTGGAGCGGGTCTTCGACCTGTGCCACGGCTGCCGCCGCTGCGTGTCGCTGTGCAACGCCTTTCCCACCCTTTTCGATCTGGTGGACGAAAACCCGACGATGGAAGTCGAGGGTGTGGACAAGGCCGACTACTGGAAGGTGGTGGACGAGTGCTACCTGTGCGATCTGTGCTTCATGACCAAGTGCCCCTACACGCCTCCGCACGAGTGGAACATCGACTTTCCGCATCTGATGCTTCAGGCCAAGGCGGTGCACTACAAAAAGCACGGCGCGAAGCTGCGCGACAGGGCGCTGACCAGCACCGACCTCATGGGCAAGTTCTTCGCCCGTCCAGTCATCGCCGGGCTGGTCAACGCGGTGAACAAAACGGCCCCGGCGCGCAAGCTGCTGGAAGGCGCGGCGGGCGTGCATCACGAGGCCTGGCTGCCCGATTTCGCCGCCAGAACCGCCGTCAAGCGGCTGAAAAGCCACCTTGGCCGCGACGGACAGGGCACGCCGGCCGGGCGCACGAAGGGCAAGGTGGCGCTGTTCGTCACCTGCTTCGCCAACCACAACGAGCCGGGCGTGGCCGAGGATCTGGTGGCCGTCTTCGAGCACAACGATATTCCCGTGCGGGTGGCCGAATACAAACGCTGCTGTGGCATGCCCAAGCTGGAGCTTGGCGACATGGAGGGCGTGCGCAAGGCGAAGGAGATCAACATCCCGCATCTGGCGAAACTGGTGGACGAGGGCTTCGACCTTGTCGCGCCGGTGCCCTCCTGCGCCCTGATGTTCCGCCAGGAACTGCCGCTGATGTTCCCCGATGACGCGGACGTGCAAAAGGTCAGGGACGCCTTT
>JALUFY010000041.1:1352-6185 GCA_027051995.1 Hyphomicrobiales bacterium | reverse complement strand
GCTGGTGATGGCGGCGAAATGCGCGGCCTCTTCCTTGCGCAGTTTCTGTGTCCGGGGATGATGATCCGCCAGCCAGGGGGGAATGACCAGCAGTTCATGTATGCGCCCGTCAGCGCTGCAAGGCGCGGCAAGGAAGACATGCCGGTGTGATCCGGAACGGGCCGGGCCGGTGTCTGTTCCCTCGTGCCCGCTGAACAGGGTGCGTGTCCGGCCGCCGTCATGCCTTGCGCCATCCAGCGCCATCAGGGCCGCGCGGGCGCATGTCACAAGCTGTTCCGCCTTGCCGGCGGGAAGGCCGTCTTCGGGCAGGCGGAAGACGAAGGCGTCAGGAGTATCCTCCCTGCGCCTTTCTGGCTTCGCACCCGCCGGCGCCATGAGTCCCAAGCCAAGATAGCGGCCATTGCCGATGATGAGCGGGCCGGCAACCGGCCTGCCGAATATAATCTCCACATGCCACAGCCGCTCCGCGGGGAAGCGTTCGGTAAAGGCATAATTCCCCGCCGGAGAGGCGTTGCGATCGAAGGGCTCGCGTTGCACGCGGATTTGCGCTGCTTCAGCCGTAATTCCGGCGTGCCGCAGCGCCTGACGCACCGCCTTGATGGCGCGCTTTTCCCGCACAAGGCGCGAATGCCCCTTTTTGCCGCCGCGCGCGGCGGGCAGGGCCGCGGGCGTCACGGTGCGCCACAGCGTCTGCGGCGCGCCATGCACGCCATAGTGATCCAGCATGGAGAGATGATCCGTCACGGTGAGCCTGCATGTCCCTTCCTTGCGGATTTCCCCGGTTGTCCCGTCAATCCTTTCATCCGGAGACAGTCCCTCAAAGGCCCAGAACACGTCACCGGCCCGCAGCGGGCAGCCCTGCGGAACCTCCACCAGCACCCGCCGGATGCCGCCGCCGGCATGAACATGGCCGATGGAGGGCAGGGGAATGATGCGCACCCGCCGCGCCTTGTCCGCCTCCGCCGCGCCGCGCCCGATGAGAAAACGCTCGATGTCTCCGGCCTGCTCAGGCAACGCCCCTTCAAGCCGCCGCGCCGCCATGTCGCGCAAAATGGTCGTCAGCCCGGCGATGCGGTGTTTGGGCCAGGGATAAAAGGCCGCTTCGTCTTGAGTGTCGCGCAACTCGAAAAGCCTTCTGTGCGGCGGACAGTCATAACAGACCATGCGTGCCCGTGGTTTTGGCGGTTGGCGGAAATGCCAGACGACCTTCTTGCGGCCCTGGCGCTCGGCTTGCAGGCGATGGCGATTGGCGTGGAAGCGCTCCAGCAGGCTTTCCAGCGAGCCGGGTTCCGGCACGGGCAGCAGGTTGTCGTGGCCGGCCTCCTGTGGTTCGTAGCGCAACATGTCCGGCTGGCACGCCAACTCTTCCAGTTGGGTGTCGTCCAGTCGTTCGATGTTGGCGAAGGCCATGTCCACGCCTCGGCCAAATTGGTATAGGCGGTGAACGATGGATCGCAGCGTTTGCCAGGTTTCCTCAGGAATGGTCCCGGCGACGTCTTGCCAGACGTAGATGAAGGCGGGCAGGCGGGTGAACAGGCGCGGGTGTACAGTTTTGCCGACTCTTATCTTGTTAATTTTATTTGGATCACCCTTGGCCTCTTTTCCGTCTATATCATTATTAGGGACGTGTATGATATATTTTTTCCCTTTTACCGATTTTGGCACAAAAGTCAGGGGTGGTTTTTGTTTCTCTAGCCAGTACAGCGTTTCTGCATATTCTTCAGCCAAAAAATCTTCATTAGCCGCTGCGGCTAATAACGCTTGAAACAAGCGAAATGGGGCCGGCGGCCATTCGGGCAGGCCGTGCCAGCGTTCTGCCAGCAGGTGCACGTGAATGGCGAGGTGGGGCGCCTGCGCCGTCATCGTCTCAGTCCTTCTGCTTTTTCGCCGCCGCAAGAACCTCTTTCGCCAGCTTGGCATCGAAGCGTGCCTTCATGGAGGAGCCGACGCCAAAGGCCTGCGCCGCTTCTTTCGCGAAGGCGATGGCGTCGTCATGGGGCATGGCGATTTCCTCGGGGTGGCCATCGCGATGGACGAGTTGCCATGGCGTGGATTCCTCCGGCCTTTCCACCAACAGGCAGCCCTGCCGCAGGAACCCATCCTGCGGATACGTGGCGGCGACGAGCGTCAGGCCAAGGATGTAGCGTTGCAACGCTTCTGTTTCGGTGCCGGCCTTGTGTTTGCGCAGGGCGACGAGATTCACGGTGGCGTTGCGGTAGATACCACCCTTGGCGATGACGCCGCCGGGATCACCCGTGCTGGGCACCGGGATGAAGCCGGCCTTGGCGGCCGGGCTCTTATCGTCGCTTTCCTTGCCCCAATCCTTGTCCGAAGGCTGGATCAGCTCCTTGTATTCCTCCGGCATGAGGGCCGGCATGTATTGGGCCGAGCGGTGCAACTCGGAGACGTCATAGGCGCGGATGACGGAATTGATGAGCCGCGGCACTTTCATGCCCTCGCCGCGGGAATCCCAGACACCGAAGACGAGTGAGGTAGGGGCGAGTTTGGCCATATTACCGGCGTTGCCACGGGACAATTCCTCGAAGGCGTGACTGACCTTTTCTGCCAGTGTTTCATCGGAGCCTTCCAGCGCTGAGCTGCGCACCAGGGCGTCGGCCACGCGGTGCCCCACCTCGAAGATGGAGACTTCCTTGTTATTGCCTGCCTGTATGATGATTTGTGGCACCAGGTCGGCGTAGGGAGGCTCCTTGAAGATGGGCTCCATGCGGTTGGCCTGCGAGCCCACGGAGTCGATGAGTGCCACCTTCGTGCCGTCGGCCAGCGTATCGATCACGTAGGGGGGCTTGCTCGCGTAGGTGGGCGGGAAGATGACGGCGTCTTTGCCTTCCACTGACTCCAGCCGGATGCGGCGGGTGAGCGCCACCGGGGCGTCAGCATCGGTGCTGAGCATTTTGTTGACGCGTTCGGCAAGCGTGGTCATGGCGTAGTCTCCTCGTAAATATGGGTGATGGCGCGGGCCTGCCCGGCCTGACCGGGCCAGTCGAGATTCATGCGGAAAGTGCGCATGGGAAAGGGTAGTTCGGCACAGCCCAGCGCGGCTCGCAGGAATATGGGCGGATAAAGCGGCGTCGCGCCGCCGGGCAACTGCGGCAAGCCTGGCACGGCATAACGGTAATGAAGCTTGTCCTGAAGGCGCAGCGGCCGCGCATGCGAAAGGCCGATGGCGGCCAGCACCTCCACTAGCGGGTAGCCCACTGCAAATATCTTGTCCTTGTGCTGATTTAGAGAGAAGCCGGTGTCGAGCGGCACATAATCCCGCCGCCAGTCGAAGCGGAAGCTGCTGCTCTGCGCCACGTCATAGTCGAACGACTCGCCCTTCAAACGCTGTGGCTCCTGCCGCATCAGGGCCAGTGCATCTTGCAGGAATGAAACGCCGGGCTTGCCGCTTGAACCCGCCCAGAACTTCGCATTGTCCCGCCCGCTGACCCTTTCGCCATCGATCCAGTAGTCCACCACAACGGAGCCGGCCCCGGTGAACAGCAGTGCCGGCAATGTAGCCGGAGAAGATGGATCGGCTGCCGGGAATGGCTGGTGCGCATTCAGCAGCTTGGTGGGGATACCATCCCAGTTCTCCGTGCGGTTGGCGGAATCGGGCGGCGCAAGCGACTTCACCTCCGCCCGCAAAAGGAAATCCAGAACCACCTCCAAGGGGTCTTCATCGCCTGTAGCGCGCAGGATGAATGTGGTTTCGGTCGCGCTTTCCCAGTCGAAGGCGCCCTCGGCGTCTCCCAGCAGGATATCGGCGGCTTCCACCAGCCCCAGGCAGGCGAAGACCTGGCCGGGGTTGAACAGATCGGCGGGAATGCGCGCTTCAGCCATGATCCGCCTCCCTTGCCCCGCTTGCCGCCTGCATGTCCAGCCGCCGTGAGGCCCGCCAGTCCGCCGCCCGCAACAGGGCCTCCAGCCATGCCAGTCCCCAGGGGCCAAATTGCTTCTGCAAGCGGGCGAAGCGCAGGGCGATGGCCTGCACCTCCCGCTCCAGCCGGCTCGGCGGCAGGGCGTCGTCGATGGGCGGCATCAAGGGCCGCGCCCGCCCGTGATGCGCCGCCACCAGGTGCAGCGCCAGATCGCGCTGCCAGTCCTCGAGCACCGCCATTTCCCGACGGATGTCCTCCAGCGTGTTCGCCACATCTTCCGGCCCGTCCGGCGCGCCACCATCGCCCAGCGCATCCAGCACCGAGGCCAGCTCGTGGCGGAAACCGCCAAGCAATCGCCCGTTGCCGCCACTCCTTGTCTTGGCCAGGGGCGCTTTCGGATCGCCACCCATCACCCGTTGCCACAGCGGCCGCCGCTTGCCCATGTCGTGCAACCATGCCGCCAGCCGCAATGGCTGCGTTAGTTCATCCGGCAAATCCAGCCGCTCCGCCAGCGCCTCAGCTTCTTCGCGCACCCATTGCAGGTGCTCCAGCAGTTCCTGCCTCTGCCGTGCAATGGCCGGATCGCCCGTGATGGAGCCTTCGGCCTTTCCGCGATAGACCTCGACGATCAAATCATCGGCCTCGTCTGCTTCCGGATCGGTGTTGAAGCGCAAGGCGATCTCCCAATCCGGCGCTTTTTCTGGCTTCTTTGCTTCGCCCGGAGACGACACATGCACCCGAAAACCCAAAGCCTCCGCCCAGCCGCTATCCTTTATGTCATCCAGCGCCTGAACCTGGTCTTTCGCCGTCCTGTCCAGCAGCCCGCTTTCCGCCAGCCCGCCCAGCGCGGCGGGAGCCACGATGCGATGACTGGCTATTTTTTCCGCCAGGGCCGCGGGCTTGCTTTGCGCGAGATCCGGCATGCGCAGGTGCCCGGCGTAGCGGTTGGCGCGCG
>JALUFY010000041.1:0-1342 GCA_027051995.1 Hyphomicrobiales bacterium | reverse complement strand
GGTCTGAAGAGCGTCATCCTTTTGCGCCGCCTTTTCCAGTATTTTCGCCCGCGAGATGAGCGTGGCGGCCAGATCGCTGGCGCGTGTTTCCAGCATCTCCAGCAGATGCGGCCGCGCCACGGAGAAGAAGCGCTCCGCCTCATCCTTGTGCAGCGCCCCGCGCGCCGGCCAGGGCAGGTATTGCCGCCAGAGAATCTCCGCCTGCGGCGGGTCATCCTCCACCCAGCCGCGCAGCCAGGGCTGAATATCCGGCCTGCCGGTGTGTTCCTTCAGGTTGGTCTGCGCCCAGCTTTCCACCGTGGCCAGGGTGAGCGGCGGATGAAGCGGCGCAGGCGTGCTGGCCTGCTTCACAAGCCGCGGTTCGCCGCGGCTCAGCGCGCCGAGCGCCTTTGGAGAGGCGTTTCCATCGAGTTTGCGCAGGGCCTTCAGGGATGCGCGCAGCTGATTGATAAGCGGGCCTTTTTTTGGCAATGGATCAGGATACAGCACGATCAGCCGGGTGTCCTCGCGCCGCCCGCGCCGGTTGACGCGCCCGAACCGCTGGATCATGCGCTCCAGCGGCGCGAGATCGCAGACGAGATCATCGGCATCGAGATCAACCCCCACCTCCGCCGCCGAGGTGGCGATGAGAATGGCCGGTTTGTCTCGCTCCGGCGCTTTGTCCGTGCTGTCATCATCCCTGTTGTTGCCGGTGATGAAGCCAAGCTTTTGCAGCTCTTCCGCCGCTTCCGTGCGCTCGAATGCGCGCCGCGCGCCGGTGAACAGGACAATCTCAGCGCGCTTCGCCTGACCGCGTCTTGCGCCATAGAGCTTTTTCAGGCCGTCATGAACCTTCTGCGCCACCCTGCGCGCATTGCAGTAGATTACCACGCGGCGCGGCTCCAGCGCCGCCGGACCGCCGGACGCCTCCGCCGTTTCGTCATCATTCAGCAGCCCTCGCGTGCGCGTCACGAGCGCCTCCGCCAGCTTGTCGTCCGCCTTGTCCTTGCCGGGGAAGGACGCCAGAGAAAGCGTCTTGAGGGCGTTCAAGCGCCTTCGGGTTTCTTCATCGAGGCTTTCCGGTTCACTGGAAAGGCGGAAAACATCCCCGTGCAGATCGCCACCATCGAGCTGCGTCGCCGAAAGCGGCACAACCTTCAGCGGCCTGATGACCTCCCGCTCCGGCCACAGCGCGCCGGTATACCACGGGCGGGCGTCGCGCACCCCGGCGATACCTTCCAGCAGCCGCTGGAAGGCCGGCGCGAGATGCGCCTCGTCCAGCAGCACCAGCGAGTCCACCGCCAGCAACCCGGCGTGATACGCGCGCATGTTCGCCCCCACTCCGTAGCCGGAGAACAAAAGG
>JALUFY010000040.1 GCA_027051995.1 Hyphomicrobiales bacterium | reverse complement strand
GTCGGACAGGGGCGTGGCCGGCGGCCGCCCGGCCACGCCCCTGTCCGACAGATCGAAGCTGTCGCGGCTCAAGTCGATCATGGTGAAATCGCCGTCATCGCCAAGCGCCAGCAGGATTTGCGGCCTGTTGGGCCCCGATCCGCGCATCAGCCCCGGCGCGAAGCGCGCATGACCCACCTCGTCCGTCACCGCCTCGCCCAGCATATCGTTGTTCTTCGCCATCAGCCTGAGCTTGACGCCGCCCTTCGGCGCGGCGGAAGACAGCGAACGGGCAAAGACATCCAGCCCCTGCCCGCCCTTGTAGGTGACAAGCCCGGTATCGGTGACGATGAACCATTGCGTGGCCAGCTGGTTCCAGTCATCCGACGGCGGGCGCGCCACCGGCCAGGCGGTCATCAAATAAAGCCCCGGCTGGCGCTTCGCCAGCACCTTGTCCAGCGGCGCGGAGGTGGTGATCTCCCTGTTCAGCTCCGGCTTCGTTTCCAGAACGCCCGTCCATACCCGCGTGCCGTATTCATCGGTGATCTTGCTGGCCTCATATCCGCGCAGCAGGCCCGGAAATGTCTCGTCCCTGATCAGTCCGGCGATGGCGCCGGGCCCGATGCGATAGACATTCAGCCGCACCCTGGCCGCGTTGACCGAAACCACCGGAATGCCCTTCGCCCCCACCTTCGGCAGGATGAAGCCCTCGTTGACGAAATGCACCGCCGGGGCGCGGTCGCGCACGAAAATGCGCAGCGTCACGGGCGAAAGCAGCGATTCGCCCACCGTCGAGGGCAACCCCTCGCGCAGGGTGATGCGATAGCTCTGGCCGTGCTTCGCCCCGCCCAGGCAGATCGACTTGCCTTCCACATCCAGCGATTCCGGCGTCTCGCCGTTCACCCGCACCCAGGGGGTATAGTCCTTGTCCGTTTCATAAAGCTGCTCGGTGAATTTCACGCAGATGCGCGGGTTTTTCGCATCTGCTTCCACGGTATAGCCATCCGATCTGAAGCCGTGCTTGATCCGCGCCTCCATGAACTCCTGTTGCAGGGCCGGAGCCGGGCGCATCTTCAGCGCCAGCTTGTAAACCTCCAGCGCCGGCCGCCAGCGCCCCTGTCCGGCCAGCCCGCGCGCCAACTCGCTGAGCGCGGCGAAGCGGTCAGGCTCGGTGCGCGACGTCAGATAGGCGTTATAGGCCGCGCTGAGGCGAAAATTGACGATATTGCGCTGCTCGTTGCTGTTGGCCGCCTTCAGCCGCGACAAGGCCACGGCGACGCCGTGCCAGGCTTGCGAATTCTCCGGCGACAGGGCCGCCGCCAGCCGGAACCCCCGCTCCGCCGTGCGCGCATCACCCGCGTCCAGCGCCGCCCGCGCGCTTTTCAGGATGGCCTGAGCCTGGGCGGAGCGCTCCTCGGCGCTGCGCTTGTCGTTCTTGCCGCGCAGGGTGATGACGGCGGCGCGATAGGATTTGGCCTTGTTTTTCACATAACCGGACACAATGGAAAGTTCCGGCGCCGGGCCGATATCCGGCGCGGGACGCGTCTTGCGCGCCACACCGGCCACGGCGCGCCCGGCCACCGTGCCCTCCGCCGCGCGCAGATCGCCCGCCTTGTCC
>JALUFY010000039.1 GCA_027051995.1 Hyphomicrobiales bacterium | reverse complement strand
GACATGGGCGCGCGGATGCCGCGCCAGCGCGCCCTCGGCCGCATCCAGCGGCGATACGATGATCATCTTTTGCCCCATGCCGCCCTTTGTAGAACACGCCGGGGCGGGCTGTCACCGTGCCCGGACATGAAAAAACCGCCCCGGGCGGGCCCGGAGCGGTCTGTTTCGTGAAAAAGCCGGAAAGGCGCGGACTAGAAGCCCATGCCGCCCATGCCGCCCATGTCGGGCGCGGCCGGGGCGGGCGCGGCCTCCTTCTTCGGCTTCTCGGCGATCATCGCCTCGGTGGTCACCATCAGGCCGGCCACGGAGGAAGAATCCTCCAGGGCGGTGCGCACCACCTTCACCGGGTCGATGATGCCCATCTCGATCATGTCGCCATATTCGTCCGTCTGGGCGTTATAGCCGAAGGTGTCCTTCTTGTTCTCCAGCACCTTGCCCACGACGATGGCGCCCTCGACGCCGGCGTTCTGGGAGATCTGGCGGATGGGGGCCTCCAGGGCGCGGGCGATGATGTCGATGCCGGCCTGGATGTCCTCGTTCTCGCCCTTGAGCTTCTCCACCACCTTGCGGGAGCGCAGCAGGGCCACGCCGCCGCCGGGCACGATGCCCTCCTCGACGGCCGCGCGGGTGGCGTTGAGCGCGTCGTCCACGCGGTCCTTGCGCTCCTTCACCTCGACCTCGGTGGCGCCGCCGACCTTGATGACGGCCACGCCGCCGGCCAGCTTGGCCAGACGCTCCTGAAGCTTCTCGCGGTCATAATCCGAGGTGGTGTCCTCGATCTGCTTCTTGATCTGCTTGACGCGGGCCTCGATGTCGGCCTTGTCGCCGGCGCCGTCGATAATGGTGGTGTTGTCCTTGTCCACCACGACGCGCTTGGCGGTGCCCAGCATGTCAAGGGTGACGTTCTCCAGCTTGATGCCCAGATCCTCGGAGATCACCTGGCCGCCGGTGAGGATGGCGATGTCCTCCAGCATGGCCTTGCGGCGGTCGCCGAAGCCGGGGGCCTTCACCGCGACCACCTTCAGGCCGCCGCGCAGACGGTTGACCACCAGTGTGGCCAGAGCCTCGCCCTCGACATCCTCGGCGACGATCAGCAGCGGCCGGGAGGACTGCACCACGGCCTCCAGCAGCGGCAGGATGGCCTGCAGGCCGGAGAGCTTCTTGTCATAGATGAGGACATAGGGGTCTTCCAGCTCGGCCACCATCTTGTCCGGGTTGGTGATGAAGTAGGGCGACAGGTAGCCGCGGTCGAACTGCATGCCCTCGACCACGTCCAGCTCGGTCTCCAGGCCCTTGTTCTCCTCGACGGTGATGACGCCCTCGTTGCCCACCTTCTGCATGGCCTCGGCGATCAGCTCGCCGATCTCCGTCTCGCCATTGGCCGAGATGGCGCCCACCTGGGCCACCTCCTCGGAGGTCTTGACCTTCTTGGCGCGCTTCTTCAGGTCGGCCACCACGGCCTCCACGGCCTTGGTGACGCCGCGCCGCAGATCCATCGGGTTCATGCCGGCGGCCACCAGCTTCATGCCCTCGTGGGCGATGGCCTGGGCCAGCACGGTGGCGGTGGTGGTGCCGTCGCCGGCTACGTCATTGGTGCGGGAGG
>JALUFY010000038.1 GCA_027051995.1 Hyphomicrobiales bacterium | reverse complement strand
CGGTGGCGGCTTTTCTCAGGGCGCTGGAGCTGCACGCGCGCGAAGGCGGCGTGCGGGGCAGGGGGGCGCGTTACGCGCGCAACCGGGATGTGCTGGTGGCGGGCATGCGGGCGCTTGGCTTCGAGACGCTGCTGGCGGAAAAATGGCTGTCTCCCATCATCGTGACCTTCTTCAATCCGGCGCATCCCGCCTTTGATTTCAGCCGTTTTTACGAGCTGATGAAGGCCAGTGGCTTCATCATCTATCCGGGCAAGCTGACGGCGGCGGCTTCCTTCCGTATCGGCTGCATCGGCCAGCTGGATGAAAAGGTCATGCGCCAGGTGGTGCAGGCCGCCGGAGAGGCGCTGGCGGACATGGGCGTGCCGGACGGCGCGCCCGCGCGGGAGGCGCTGCGCGAGCGGATGAAACTGGCGGATTAGAACACTCAAACCCATGAACAGGGATATGAAGACCATGAGCATTTTCGGCGAATATACATATCAGCGCACCTATCGCGGGCCGGTGAAGGCGCTGGTGCTGGACTGGAGCGGCACCATCGCGGACGCCTATGTCATCGCTCCGGCGGTGGTCTTCGTGGAGGTCTTCCGCAAGCAGGGGGTGGAGATTTCCATGGAGGAGGCGCGCGGGCCCATGGGGCTGCGCAAGGATCTGCACATCAGGAAGCTGACGGAAGATCCGGACATCGCGGCGCGCTGGGAAAAGGTCAAGGGCCGCCCGCCCACGCAGGCCGACGTGGACGCCATGTTCGCCGATTTCGTGCCCATGCAGCTTGAGGTGCTGCGCAATCACACCGCGCTTCTGCCCGGGGTGAAGGACGTGCTTGTTGATCTGCAAAAGCAGGGCATCAAGATTGGCGCGTCAACGGGCTTTACCCGCGCCATGGTGGACGTTCTGCTGGAGGATTGCATCAAACAGGGCCTTGAGCCGGACGCAACGGTGGCCGGCGACGAGGTGATCAACGGGGCCCGGCCCAAGCCGCACATGGTGTTCAGGAACATGGATCTGATGGACATTTCGGATGTCAGGTCCGTGGTCAAGTGCGACGACACCACATCGGGCATCGGCGAGGCGCTGAACGCCGGGTGCTGGGGGGTGGGGCTGGTGCGCTATTCCAACTACATGAACATCAATTCGCTGGAAGAGGCCGAGGCCATGCCGGAGGCGGAAATCCGCCGCAGAATGGCGCTCACGCGCGATATCCTGACGCGGGCCGGGGCGCACTATGTCATTGACAGCCTTGTTGAAATGCCGCGGGTCATCGCGGATATCAACGCCCGGCTGGCGCGTGGCGAGCGGCCTTGAAAAATTTAATCCCGGGCCGTCTGTTCATCTTCCTGAAAGTGGTTATAATCCCGTTATAAACCGGGTCCAAGAAGCGGGGCCGGGGGCGGGGCCTTGTCTCCCGCGCCTGGCGAAACCGCCGCCGGAGAATAACAACCAAGGGAGAAAAACCATGAAACGCATGATCGTATCCGCCCTCGCGCTCGCCGCCATGGCCGGGACGGCCTGGGCGGGGTGCCCGGCCGTGACCGTGGCCAATCCGCAGGGCGTCAAGGCCGGGGCCTTTCCGCAGCAATACGAGCTGAGCGAGTTCCAGAAGCTGGCGGGCTGC
>JALUFY010000037.1 GCA_027051995.1 Hyphomicrobiales bacterium | reverse complement strand
CTCCCTGGCCACCACGGCCACCTCGCGCGCGCCCGCCTGGCGGTGGCGGAAGCTGTCGCGGCCCTCGTGATCGATGTCGAAGCTGTGATGGGCGTGCTTGACGGTGGAGACGCACCAGCCGCGCGCGGAGAGCTCGCGCACCAGACCCTCGACAAGCGTCGTCTTGCCGGAATTCTTGAAGCCGGACACGCCGATGACCCTGTGGCCGCAGATGGTTTTTTTCATGCCGTCCTCCGGGCGGTGGATTGGGCCCCTGTTATCGTCTCGCGCGGGGCTTTCGTCAATTGTTCTTGACCATTCCGGGGATTGGCGGCAATCACGGAAGCCATGAGCGGGAAAAGCATTCTCATAACGGGCTGTTCATCGGGCATCGGGCTGACGTGCGCGCTGGGCATGCGGGCGCGCGGCTGGCGGGTCTTCGCCACGGCGCGCCAGGGCGAGGACATCGAGCGGCTGCAGGACGCGGGGCTGGACGTCATCTACATGGATTACGATAAGCCCGAATCAGTGGAAGCCTGCGTCTCCGAGGTGGCGCGCAAAACGCATGGCAAGCTGTTCGCGCTGTTCAACAACGGGGCCTATGGCCAGCCCGGCGCGGTGGAGGATCTGTCGCGCGATGTGCTGCGCGCCCAGTTCGAGACCAATGTCTTCGGCTGGCATGATCTGACGCGGCGGGTGATCCCCATGATGCGGGCGCAGGGCGCGGGGCGCATCGTGCAGAATTCGTCCATCCTGGGGCTGGTGGCGATGAAATGGCGCGGGGCCTACGTGGCGTCGAAATTCGCCATCGAGGGGCTTTCGGACGCGCTGAGGCTGGAGCTGCGCGGATCGGGCATTCATGTCTCGCTGATCGAGCCCGGCCCCATCTGGTCGAAGTTCATGGATACGGCGCTGAAGCACTATGACGAGAACATCGACGTGGAGCATTCGCCATACCGCGCCTACTATCTGGAGCGGCGCAAGAGGCTGGCGGGCGAGAGCAAACCGAACCGCTTCAAGCTGCCGCCGGAGGCGGTGCTGAAAAAACTGATCCGCGCGGTGGAGAGCCCAAGGCCGAAGGCGCGCTATTACGTGACCGTTCCGACCCATGTGATGGGCGCGCTGCGCCGGGTTCTGCCCACGCGGGCGCTGGACGCCATACTGGACAAGGCATCGGATGGAAACTGATGAATCATCTCTATGACGCCCTCATGGAGGGCCGTGAGAGCAGTGAAAAGGTCTTTCTGCGCACGCGGGAGAAGGAGCCGCGCACCTTCACCTTCGCGGACATGCACAGGATGGCCGGGCGCATGGCGCGGGCCCTGCACAGGCTGGGAGCCAGGCCCGGCGGGCGCGTCACCGTGCAGGTGGAGAAGAGCCCGGAGGCGCTGGCGCTCTATCTGGCCTGCCTGCGCGGCGGATACGTGTTTCAGCCGCTGAACATGGCCTATACGCCGGCGGAAGTGGACTATTTCCTCAAGGACGCCGAACCGGATGTGCTGATCTGTGATCCGGAGCGCAAGGCGGCGCTGGAGCCGCTGGCGGAGGCGGCGGGGGCGAAGACCGTGACCCTGCGCGGCGACTGGGGCGGCAGCTTCTACATGCTGCAAATGGTGCAGCCGGAGAGCTTTCAGACAGTGGCGCGCGGGGCGGATGATCTGGCGGCCATTCTTTATACGTCGGGCACCACGGGGCGCTCCAAGGGGGCGATGATCAGCCACGAAAACCTGCTGGCCAACGGGCGCGATCTGGCGGACATCTGGCGGTTTTCGGAGGAAGACGTGCTCATCCACGCCCTGCCCATCTATCACGCGCACGGACTGTTCGTGGCCTGCAACGTCAGCTTGCTGGCCGGGGCCTCGATGATCTGGCTGGAGAAGTTCGACGCGAAAGAGATCGTCAGGGCCATGCCGGAGGCCTCCGTGCTGATGGGCGTGCCGACGTTCTATGCGCGGCTGATCAGGGCGCGGGGGCTGAAGGCGGCGGCCAGGGGCATGCGGCTGTTCATCTCCGGCTCGGCGCCTTTGTCTCCGGCGCTGCATGAAGCCTTCGAGAAAAAGACCGGGCAGGCCATCGTGGAGCGTTACGGGCTGACGGAAACGGGGATGAACGCCTCCAACCCGCTTGATGGGCCGCGCAAGGCCGGGACGGTGGGGCTTGCCCTGCCATCGACGGAGATCCGCGTCACGGATCCGGAGAGCGGCGCGCCGCTGGCGGCGGGCGAGCCGGGGATGATCGAGGTGCGCGGGCCGAACGTCTTCTCCGGCTACTGGCGGATGGAGGAAAAGACGAAAGAGGCCTTTCGCGGCGATGGCTGGTTCATCACCGGCGATCTGGGCTATTTCGGCGCGGACGGCTATCTGCGCATTTCGGGGCGGGACAAGGATCTGATCATCACCGGCGGGCTGAACGTCTATCCGGCGGAGGTGGAGGCGGCCATCGACGCCATTAAAGGCGTGGCCGAATCGGCGGTGATCGGCGCGCCGGACGCCGAATGGGGCGAAATCGTCATCGCCGTCATCGCGCCCGAGCCAAAGGCCAGACTGACGGAACAGGATGTTCTGGCCGCGCTCGAGGGCCGGCTGGCGCGCTTCAAGCAGCCCCGCCGCGTCATCTTCGTGGACGCCCTGCCGCGCAACGCCATGGGCAAGGTGCAAAAGACGAAACTGCGCGAACAGTTTGGCGGCTGACGCCGGAATTATTCCGCGATCACCGCCGTGCCCGCCGCCGTGACCATGAGCATGGAGCCGTTCTGGCCGACGGTTTCGTAATCGATGTCCACGCCGACGACGGCGTTCGCGGCGAGGGCGGCGGCCTCCTGGGCCATTTCGTTGATGGCCGTTTCGCGCGCGTCGGCCAGCACCTTTTCATATGCGCCGGAGCGCCCGCCCACCAGATCGCGGATGGAGGCGAAGAAATCGCGGAACAGATTGGCCCCGAGAATGGCCTCGCCGGCGACGATACCGCGATATTCCCGGATGACATGGCCCTCGATGGTTGGCGTCGTGGTGACAAGCATCGCGGCTCTCCCTTTTCGTGATCAGTGCCTGAAGTGGCGCATGCCGGTGAGCACCATGGCCAGACCGGCTTCGTTGGCGGCTTCGATGACTTCCTTGTCGCGGATGGAGCCGCCCGGCTGGATGACCGCCGTGGCGCCCGCGCCGGCCGCTTCCATCAGGCCGTCGGCGAAGGGGAAGAAGGCGTCGGAGGCCACCACGGAGCCCTTCACCTCCAGCCCGGCATTGGCGGCCTTGATGGAGGCGATGCGGGCGGAATTGACGCGGCTCATCTGGCCGGCGCCGACGCCGATGGTCATGTTGTCCTTGCAATAAACGATGGCGTTGGATTTGACGAACTTGCAGACCTTCCAGGCGAAGAGCAGATCGCGCATCTCCTCGTCCGTGGGGGCGCGGCCGGTGACCACCTTCAGCTCGTTGTAAAGCGCGAGATCGGCCGTCTGCACCAGCAGGCCGCCGTTGACGCGCTTGAAGTCCAGCCGCTGGGCGGGCTCCTTCGGCCACCAGCCGCATTCCAGCAGGCGCACATTCTTCTTTTTCGCCACCGCCTCGGCTGCGCCGGGGGAAACCTTCGGAGCGATGATGACCTCGACGAACTGGCGGGCGACGATCTCGGCGGCGGTCTTTTCGTCCAGCTCGCGGTTGAAGGCGATAATGCCGCCGAAGGCCGATTCGGGATCGGTGGAATAGGCCCGGTCATAGGCCTCCAGCAATGATCCGGCGGTGGCCACGCCGCAGGGGTTGGCGTGCTTGACGATGACGCAGGCCGGGGCCTCGTCAAACTGCTTGACGCACTCCAGGGCGGCGTCGGTGTCGCCGATGTTGTTGTAGGACAGCTCCTTGCCCTGAAGCTGTTTCGCGGTGGAGATGGACGCTCCGTCGCCGCCGCCAACATAGAAGGCGGCGCGCTGATGGGGGTTTTCGCCATAGCGCATGTTCTGCTTCTTGACGAACTGCATGGTGAAGGTGCGCGGCATGGCGTCCTGAGGATTTTCCGGATCCTCGACGATGGCGCCCAGCCAGTTGGAGATGGCCGCGTCGTATTCGGCGGTGCGCGCGAAGGCCTTCTGCGCCAGCTTGCGGCGGAACTTGGCGCAGGTGCCGCCCGCATGCTGCTCCATGTCGCCCAGCAGCTTGCCATAGTCCGCCGCGTCGGTGACGACGGCCACCGAGGCGTGGTTCTTGGCCGCCGCGCGAATCATCGCCGGGCCGCCGATGTCGATGTTCTCCACGCAGGTGTCATAGTCCGCGCCGGAGGCCAGGGTCTCCTCGAAGGGATAGAGATTGACCACCAGCAGGCCGATGGGGGCGATGCCATGTTCGTTCATCGCCGCTTCGTGCTCCGCGTTGCCGCGCACCGCCAGCAGGCCGCCGTGGATGTTGGGATGCAGCGTCTTGACGCGGCCATCCATGATTTCGGGAAAGCCGGTAACGTCCGAGACATCGGTGACGGGGATGCCGGCCTCCTTCAGCGCCCTGGCGGTACCGCCGGTGGAGAGGATTTCGACGTTGAATTTCTCCGTCAGGTCACGGGCCAGATCAACAAGGCCGGTCTTGTCGGATACGGAAAGAAGCGCGCGGCGCACCGGGTTTGGCATGGGATGGTCTCCCCCTCGGGATGGGTCAGGAATGGATTATCCCAAGCCAATAGCAAATCACGCGGCGCGGGGGAATGGCCGCAAGCGCCGCGCGCCGGGTTTTCCCGCCTTTGTCAGTGCGGGATATTATCGCAGGGGGAGCTCCGGCGTGGCCGCTTCGGCTTTGCGGCGCTTGCGGCGCGGCGCGGCGGACATGCGGCGCAGACGCCAGCAGATGGTGGTCTCTTCGGCGCGCGCCATGCCCTCCACGACGATCTGCATGGTGCGGCGCAAGCCGCCGCCGGAGGCCAGATAAACGCTCTCCTCCAGCCGGATCATGCCGTCGCGGGCGGAGAACGTCCAGGCCGACTTGTCGGCCAGCACCAGCATGACCGAGGCTCCGTCGCGGGCCATGGTGGCGCTCAGAGAGGGATGCAGATGAAAGCGGATGGCGAAGGGAGTTTCCCTGGCCACGCGGGCCTTTTCATCCGGGATGAACGTGTCCTGGCCGCGCAGGTCGAGCCCTTCGGGAGCCAGAAACAGCCGCCGCTCGTGGCGGAAGCCGCTGGCGGGCGCGTAGGCGTCATGGGCCACGTCGAGCAGCGAGCCGCGGGAGGTTTCGCGCACGGCGGCGCTCAGGCGCGCCGGGCCGATGAGGGCGGGGCCGCCGAAAAGGGCCGTGGTGAGGCGGTTGTCGTAGATGCGCCCGGCGTTGAGATCGCCCAGAATGGCCGCCGAATGGGCCGCCGTCAGCCGGGCCACGCGGCTCCAGCGCTCCGAGGGCACGCGCGGCGCGCCGCAGCTGGTGATGATGCGCGCCGGGCCGTGGGAGAACTCGAAGGCGCCAACGGAAAGCGCCGCCGTCTTCACCCCCGGCGCGGGCGGGCGGCCGATGTCGGCGATGAGAACGGAGGCGCCCTGCGCCAGGCGGGCGTATCCGCTGTGGGGTGCGTGGCTGAGCGGCTTTCCGGCCACGGCGTCGGCTTCCAGAATGGCCGCCAGCTGGCCGGCGGCGGGGTCATTCACACCGCCCAGCAGCGTGAGGCCGCCATCGCCATGCCGGAAGAAGCGCAGCATGGGCAGGGCGCGCTCCAGGGTGGCGGAAAGCACCGGCGGAACGGCCAGGCGGGCCCCGTTCAGCGCCTCGCGCAGGGGCGAAAGCAGCGCGGCAATGCGCAGAAGAACAGCCGGAGAGCGCGAGACATGGCCGCCATCTGGCAGCATCTGGCGGGCCAGCTCCGCCTCCAGCCGGGCGAAGGCGCTTTCGCGGATGCCTTCCAGCCCCTCAAGACCCAGGCTGGCCCAGCATAGGGCGATGCGCGCATGCAGGCGCTCCAGCGGCGAAGCTCCGCGCAGGGCGCGGCGCGAGAGGCGGCGGGTCTGCCAGGTCAGGGAGCGGAAGAACTTCTCCGCGAAGCCCTCCGGCGCGCCGTTGAGCAGTTGCGGGGCGCAGGCCGTCCAGTTGATGACGCGCGCCGCCAGCACGGCGGGCGCACGCGAGACGGCGGGCAGGCGCTGGGCGCGATCCTGCCAGTCGGATACCAGCGTGCGGGCGAAAACGCGCCACAGCTGGCGTTCGGGCTCCAGCAGCGCCTGGAGCCAGCCGAAGGCGTGCAGCTCGCGCATCCAGTCCTCGCTGGCGATCTGGTGATCGAAAATGACGCGG
>JALUFY010000036.1 GCA_027051995.1 Hyphomicrobiales bacterium | reverse complement strand
GGCGGGGTGAAGAACTGGGTGGATTACGGCCTGCGCGTCCATGCCGCCCAGCCCTGGCGGATGACGGACTATTTCGCCCTGCAAACGGCGGATGCCCATGCCGCCCTGCGGCGCGAGCGCTCCGGCGTGCTCTTCGCCGATCACGCCCGCGCCCTTGATCTCTATGCCCGCGCCATGTGGGGGATCGAGGCGGATTTCCGCCCCTATTCGGAAATCTTCGACGCCATGCGCCGGCCAAGGCCGCATCTGGACAGGCTGGGCTTTCACATCCCCGACGTCTACGAGGACGAAGCGGGAGTGAGCGGGCTGGACAGATACCGCGCGGCCATCGCCCACATGGCCGCCCACGCCAGATGGAGCCGCCCCTTTCTGGCCGACAACTTCAGCCCCTTTCAGCATCTGGCCATCGAAACCTTCGAGGACGCGCGTATCGAGGCGCTGGCCATGAAGCGCTATCCGGGCCTGCGGCGGCTGTGGGCGGCCCTGCACCCCAGGCCCCGCCCGGACGCCTGCCCGGAGGGATATTCGTGCATCCGCCACAGGCTGGCCATGCTCTCATGGGCCCTGCTGTCCGCAGATCACGGCCATGACGATCCCATGATCGGCAAATACACGGCGCTTTTCGACGCCCGCGTGGCGGCTGATCCGCATGATACGAAAATCGCCCCCGAACTGGGCGTGCGCTGGCTGACGGAAAACTACAGCCATGACTTCCGCCTGCCGAAGATCTGGTTCGAGAACACCGAAGTCTCCTATCGCGACGACAACCGCTATCTGTGGATATTCCTCGAGGACACCGGCGACGAGGACGATTTTCACTCCGATCACGGCGCGCGCGATGCGCCGCGGGGCCCCGCCGCGGCGGATGACGGCATTCCGCCGCGCCATTATCCGGAGTGGGATCACGCCGCCGGGACATACAGGCCGGACTGGGTCACCGTCTTCGAGCGCATCCAGCCCGCCGGGGATGCCGCCGTCATCGCCCGCCTGCTGGAGAAGCACGCCCTGCTGGCGCGGCGTCTGCGCAAGATCGCCGACCTGCTGCGCCCGCAGATGCGCCAGCGCATCCGCCATCAGCAGGACGGCGGCGAGCTTGACGTGGACATGGCGGTGCGCGCCGCCATCGATCTGCGCATGAACGTCGCGCCCGATCCGCGCGTCTTCCAGTCGCACGTCCGCCAGGGGCGCGATCTTTCGCTGCTGCTGCTGCTCGATCTGTCCGAATCGGTGCGCCAGACGCCGCCCGGCGCGGAATGCTCCATTCTCCAGCTTTCGCAGGAGGCCACCGCCCTGCTGGCCGAAGCCGCGCAGGCTCTGGGCGATCCCTTCGCCATCGCCGGCTTTCATTCCAACACCCGCTTCGAGGTGCGCTATACGCACTTCAAGGGTTTCTCGGAAAGCTGGGGCGAGGCGGCGATGGCGCGCCTGGCCGCCATGGAGGCGGGGCTTTCCACCCGCATGGGGGCGGCGCTGCGCCGCGCCGGGGAGGAACTGGCCGGGCGCGCGGAGGAAAAGCGCATCCTGCTGCTGCTCACCGACGGCGCGCCGCACGACATCGACGTCTCCGATCCGCGATACCTGCGCCATGACGCCCGCAAGGCGGTGATGGAGCTGCAAGCGCGCGGCGTCGATGTCTTCTGCATTTCGCTCGATCCGCGCGCCGACGAATATGTTGCGGACATTTTCGGCCACGGCGGCTATACGGTTATCGACCATATCGCGCGGCTGCCGGAAAAACTGCCCGAATTGTTCATGAGCCTGACCAGATGAGCGCCCCTTTCGACGGCATCCCCTGCCTGCGCCGCACCGAAGGCGCGCTGCCCGCCCGGGCGTGGAACCTGTGGCGGCGCTGGCGGGCGCGCTTCGGCGATGTGCTGGAGTTTCCCTTCGCCGAGCGGCCGGGAACGGCGGTGGTGCTCAACGACTATTTCTGGCTTTTCGCCGATGTCACGCAGGGCGGCATGCCGCTCATCCTGTGGCTGGATTTCGAAACGAAGGGCCGCAGCGCCCTGCATGCGGACATCCCCTGCGCCGTGCAGTATTACGACTATCCCGGCGCGCGTTTTCACGAGGCGGTGCTGAAGGCCGCCACGGCGCGCATGGAGGACGATCTCAAACGGATGGATGAGGACAGGGGCGCGGGGACATGACGGTTCTGGTGAAAATCTGCGGCATTACGGAGCCGCGCGCCCTGAACGCCGCGCTCGACGCGGGCGCGGACTTCATCGGCCTTGTGTTCTTCCCGCCATCGCCGCGCCATGTGGAGATAGACCGGGCCGCCAGCCTGGCCGGAGCGGCGCGCGGCCGGGCGCGCATCGTGGCGCTGACGGTGGACGCGGGCGATGATCTGCTCCGCGCCATCTCGGAGAAGGTGCGCCCCGATCTTTTGCAACTGCACGGAAAGGAGACGCCCCGGAGAATGAATGAGATTTCCAATATAATGGAAATACCGTTGATAAAGGCGTTTCGTGTCCGCAACGAAGAGGACATCGAGGCGGCAAGCACTTATGAAGACCATATGGCCTTCCCGCTGTTCGACGCCTGGGTGGATGCGGAAAAGTCCGGGGGTCTGCCCGGCGGCGCGGGCCATGTCTTCGACTGGAGCCTTCTGCGCGGATTCAATAAGCCCTTCATGCTGGCCGGCGGTCTGACCCCGCAAAACGTGGCCGAAGCCATCCGCCGCACCGCCGCGCCCATGGTGGACGTCTCCTCCGGCGTGGAATCGGCCCGGGGCGTCAAGGACAGACAAAAAATCAGCGCCTTCATCAGGGCGGCGAAGGGCTGAAGGCTCAAGCCGCACAATCAGACAGCCCACCCGCCATGTGCGAAGAAACCAGGTTCGCGAAAGCGCGTGTATGTCCATGGAGAAGAAATGGCGCGCCGGGGAGGATTCGAACCCCCGACCCCCAGATTCGTAGTCTGGTGCTCTATCCAGCTGAGCTACCGGCGCTTATCCCGTGCGGCGGGACGGGCTCTATCTAGTCCAGCGCGGGGCGCTTTGCAAGCGCATTCTGGCGGGCGGGACGATTAATTTTTCCCGCCGCTTCAGCGCACCGGCGGGATGATCACCAGCCGGGCGCGGCAGGCGCGGCGCTCGTTGACTCCGCAGCGCGAGGGATGCCCCTCCGGCGTGAAGCACGCGCGCACTTCCGTCAATCTGGCCGTCTCCCCCCGGCCCTTGCAGACAACGGCGAACATCTCCTTCGTGAAGCCCGTGTTGGCGCGGGCGAAGTCCTGGGCGATCTGGCCGGGGGCGCGTTTCAGCAGCCGGGCCGGAGCGGTATAGGCCTTCGGAATGACGATCTTGCGGAAGAGCTTTTCCGCCAGAGAAAAATAGGCGCGCGGAGAGACGCCGGAGCAGGTGCCGTGCTTGCGCCATTCGTGGATCACCAGCCCCCTGCCGGGCATGACGTCCAGCACGTCGCGGATCACCGCGTCCGGCACGAAGCGCTTGGCGCCCCTGCATTCTGAAGGCCAGCCGCGCTTGAACTGCGGCCAAAGACCATGCAGCACGAAGCCCTTGCGCGCCCCCGGCGCGCACTGCTTGCGGGCGCGCCTGCCGGCCCGGCTCAGGCAGAAGCTGGGCGACCAGGACATGGAGAGCACGTAATAGCCGAACAATCCGGCCCGCTCGCCGCGCGCATGAACCGGAGCGGAAGGCGGGGCGAAGAGGAAAAGGGCGGCGATGAGGGAAGCGAGAAGATGTTTCATGAATTACCGGTTAGCACAGCAGGCAGGCGCGGCAAAGGTCAAACGCAAGGGTTGAATCGTTTCTCATTTTGAAAAATCGGGATCCGGAAAACCGGCCTGTGGAGCGCCTGCGCGGCAATGCCTGCTTCCCCCATTTGACCACGGCGGCGGGTGGCGGTATAGATAGCGCTCCGCTCGCGCCGCCGCACACAGGCGGCGTTTTTGGTTCGCCTTTTCCCCGCCGTGACGGGGCCAGCAGGACACAAGGAAGATGACCGCGCTGATGCCCACATACAACCGCTATCCCGTCGCCTTCGAGCGGGGCGAGGGCGCGCGATTGTTCGCCGATGACGGGCGCGAGTTCATCGACTTCGGCGCTGGCATCGCGGTCAACAGCTTCGGCCACGCCCATCCGCGTCTGAAGGTGGCGCTTGAAGCGCAGGCGGAGAAGCTGTGGCACACCTCCAACCTCTACCACATTCCCGAAGGCGAGAGGCTGGCGCAAAGGCTGTGCGCGGCCAGCTTCGCCGATCTGGTGTTCTTCAACAACTCCGGCGCGGAGGCCGTGGAGACCGCCATCAAGACGGCGCGCAAGTATCACGCGGCAAAAGGCCGGCCGGAGAGATACCGCGTCATCACCTTCGCCGGAGCCTTTCACGGCCGCACCCTGGCCACCATCGCGGCGGGCGGCAAGCCGCAATACATGGAGGGTTTCGGCCCCGCCTGCCCCGGGTTCGATCAGGTGGAGCCGGGTGATCTGGAGGCTGCGAAAGCGGCCATCACGGACGAGACGGCGGCCATGCTCATCGAGCCGGTGCAGGGCGAGGGCGGCATCCGGGTGATGGACCCGCAGTTCCTCAAGGGCCTGCGCGAGCTGTGCGACGAGGCTGGCATTCTGCTCATCTTCGACGAGGTGCAGTGCGGCATGGGGCGCACCGGACGGCTCTTCGCCCATGAATGGGCCGGCGTCAAACCGGACATCATGGCGCTGGCCAAGGCGCTGGGCGGCGGCTTTCCCATCGGCGCGTGCCTGGCCACGAAGGATGCGGCGGCGGGCATGACGGCGGGCGTGCATGGCTCCACCTTCGGCGGCAATCCGCTGGCCATGGCGGTGGGCAACGCGGTGATGGACATCGTCGAGGAGCCCGCCTTTCTGGAAGGCGTGCGGGCGAAGGCCGGGCGGCTGAACCAGAAGCTTGCCGGGCTGGCCGCCTCATACCCGGACGTGCTGGCCGGGGTGCGCGGTCTGGGCATGATGCTGGGGCTGGAATGCCGCGTGCCAAACACCGAGGTGGCCAGGGCCGCCTTCGAGGCCGGCGTGCTGGTGGTCGGCGCGGGCGGCAACGTGGTGCGCCTTGCGCCGCCGCTGACGCTGGAGAACGCCGAAATGGACGAGGGCCTGGCGCGGCTGGACGCCGCCTGCGCCGCCTTGGCGGAAAAGCGGGGAGAGGCCTGAAACGGCCCTCCCGGACACATGTGAGACGGACATTAAGGACATGACGCATTTTCTCGATATCCGCGATTTCTCGAAGGACGAGCTGCTGGCCATTCTGGCGGAGGCCAGACGGCGCAAGGCGGCGCGCGCCGGCAGGACGAAGGGCGCGGTGGACGACGACGCGCCGCTGGCGGGATATTCGCTGGCGATGATCTTCGAGAAGCCCTCCACCCGCACGCGCACCTCCTTTGACGCCGGCATGCGCCAGCTGGGCGGCGAGACGCTTGTGTTCAACTCCGGCGACATGCAGATCGGGCGCGGCGAATCCATCCCCGACACCGCGCGGGTGCTCTCGCGCATGGTGGATTCCATCATGATCCGCACGCACGGCCATGAGCGCATCCTCGAGCTTGCCGAATACGCCTCCGTGCCGGTGATCAACGGCCTCACCGATCTGTCCCATCCGTGCCAGATCATGGCCGATTTGCAAACGCTGGAAGAGGCCAAGGGGCGCATCGAGGGCCTGACCATCGCCTGGATCGGCGATTGCGCCAATGTCACCCGCTCGTGGATCGAGGCGGCGGTTATCCTGGGCTGTCCCTTCCGCATCGGCGCGCCGAAGGGCTATCAGCCGGAAGACGGCATCATCGCCTGGGCCAGGGAGAACGGCGGCGATCTGTTCATCACCGAAGACCCGGCGGAGGCTGTGCGCGGCGCCGACTGCGTGATGACGGATTCGTGGATCTCCATGCATCACAAGCCGGAGGAGGCGCAAAGGCGCATCGATGATCTGATGCCCTATCAGGTCAACGCCGCCCTCATGGCGCGGGCGAAACCGGACGCCATCTTCATGCACTGCCTGCCCGCCCACCGGGGCGAGGAGGCCACCGGCGAGGTGCTGGACGGGCCGCAATCGGTGATCTTCGACGAGGCGGAAAACCGCGTGCACGCCCAGAAGGCCATTCTCGTGCACGCGCTGAAGGGGTTGATATAGAAACTCGGTTCCTCTACAATTTTTCTGCAGGCACAAGGAGCTGATCCATGGATGCGCTGGAAAATAGAGAAACTATACGGATAAAAAATTTTCTTACGGTGAAGTCTGCCGAATACGTAGTTAATAATTTTAATATCGTAATAGGT
>JALUFY010000035.1:1120-1623 GCA_027051995.1 Hyphomicrobiales bacterium | reverse complement strand
GCCTTCAGCGGACGCCTGTCGCCGCGCAGGCGCTGCCAGGCCAGCACGCCAAGCATCAGGTAGCGGGAATGAACGACGCCTTCCCTTTCCAGCACGGAGGCGATCTCGCCGCTGGTGGCGCCGCGCTCCACCAGAATCACCTTGCGCTCCCGCAGGGGGCCGGGAGCGTCGACGAATTGCAGCACGGCGAAAGCCGCCGCCGCGACAACCAGCAGCAACATGCCCAGTCGCCGCAACAGGATGCCGAAAACGCCGCGTTTGCGCCTGCCGGCCCGCTTCTTGCCCGTATTCGCCATGAATCGTGTTCCGAGCGTTCCAAATCTGGCGGCGCGCCTCGCGCCGCTGTCTCGCGCCCCCGGAACATGGTCGACGCCATTGCGGCAGCATGAAGGCCGCCGCATGCCAAACCGTGCTTAGTCCACCCGGCGGAAGATCAGCGCCGCATTGGTGCCGCCGAAGCCGAAGGAGTTGGACAGTGCCACGTTGATCTCGCGCTTTCTCGG
>JALUFY010000035.1:0-1110 GCA_027051995.1 Hyphomicrobiales bacterium | reverse complement strand
TCTCCAGATTCAGCGTTGGCGGCGCCACCTGGTCGCGGATGGCCAGCACCGAGAAAATGGCCTCCACCGCGCCCGCCGCGCCCAGCAGGTGGCCGATGGCCGACTTGGTGGAGGACATGGCGACATCGCCGGCACGGTTGCCCAACAGGCGCTCCACGGCGCGCAGCTCGATCTCGTCACCCAGCGGCGTGGAGGTGCCATGCGCATTGATGTAGTCGATGTCGCCGGGCTGGATGCCGGCCTTTTCCACCGCCATGCGCATGCAGCGATAGGCCCCGTCGCCGTCCTCCGCCGGGGCGGTGACGTGATAGGCGTCGCCGGACATGCCATAGCCGACGAGTTCGGCATAGATTTTCGCACCGCGCGCCTTGGCACGCTCGTATTCCTCCAGCACCACGATGCCCGCGCCCTCGCCCATGACGAAGCCGTCGCGGCCCTCGTCCCAGGGACGGGAGGCCTTTTCCGGCGTGTCGTTGTAGTTCGTGGACAGGGCGCGGCATGCCAGGAAGCCGGCGATGCCCAGCGGGCAGATGGCCTGTTCGCAGCCGCCCGCCACCATCACGTCGGCGTCGCCGCGGGCGATGATGGCCGCCGCATCGCCGATGGCATGCGCGCCGGTGGCGCAGGCGGTGACGACGGCGGAGTTCGGCCCCTTCAGACCGTGGCGGATGGAGATGACGCCGCCGGCCAGGTTGATGAGCGAGCCGGGAATGAAGAACGGCGAGACGCGGCGCGGCCCCTTGTCGCGCAACAGCAGGGCGGTCTGTTCGATGCTGGCCAGGCCGCCGATGCCGGAGCCGACGAGCACGCCGGCGCGCTCCTTCTCCTCCTCCGTCTTCAGCTCCAGCCCGGCGTCGCGGATGGCCTGTTCGGCGGCGGCGACGGCGAAGACGATGAACTCGTCGTTGCGGCGCTGCTCCTTCGGCTCCATCCAGTCGTCGGGGTTGAAGGTGCCGTTCGTGCCGTCGCCCTTCTTCACCTCGCCGGCGATGCGGCAGGCCATGTTCGAGGCGTCGAAGCGGGTGATGGGGCCGATGCCGGACCTGCCCGCCAGAATGCCGCTCCAGGTATCCTCGACATTGCCGCCCAGCGGGCTGACCATGCCGATGC
>JALUFY010000034.1 GCA_027051995.1 Hyphomicrobiales bacterium | reverse complement strand
GGGTCTCCAGATGATGCACGTTCTCCGCCGGAGCGGGGGCGGGAGACGCGGCGGGAGCCTGCGCCGGTTCCGCCGCCGCCGGAGCGGGGCGCGCCTCACGGGGCGCGATATGGGGCTCTTCCGCCGTCTGGCGCGTCTCCTCCGGAGCGGAATGTCCGCCACGGCCCAGCTTCTTCAGGCGCTCCAGCAGGGAGCGGCGCGATTTCGGCGCGCTGGCGGCGATGTTGCTGATCTGCTCGGCCTTGCGCGCGGCGGTTTTCTGGATGGATTCGGGAAATTCCTCAAGCGGCGGAATCTTCGGGGCCTTCGGGGCCGGTTCGTGGTGCGCCCGGGCATCTTCGCGGGCCGCCGTCTCGCGCGTCTCCGTCCCCGTTTCCGCCGTTTCCTGCGTCAGGACATCCTCAAGCGGCAAAACAGCCTGCGGCTCCTGGGCGGGTGTCTCCCCGGGCGCCGTCTCCCGGGCGGTTTCCCGCACCGGGGCGGGAGCGGGGGCGGATTCTGGCGCCGTCCGCGGCGTGGCGGCGGGCGTTGCGCCATAGGCATGGTCAAGACCGCCGCCCATGCCGCCGGCGTAGATATGCTGCGCGGCCGTATCCTGCGCGCCGCCGGCCGGGCGGGCCGCCGCGCCTTCTTCCTGAAGGCCGGTGGCCACCACGGAAACCCGCATGGTGCCTTCGAGATTTTCCTCGATGGTCGAGCCGACGATGATGTTGGCTTCCGGATCCACTTCCTCGCGGATGCGCGTCGCCGCCTCGTCCACCTCGTAGAGGGTCAGATCAGGCCCGCCGGCGATGGAGATCAGCACGCCGCGCGCCCCGGACATGGAGACGTCATCCAGCAGCGGATTGGAGATGGCCGCTTCCGCCGCCTCGATGGCGCGCGAATCGCCGGAGGCCTCGCCGGTGCCCATCATCGCCTTGCCCATGTCGGACATCACGGCGCGCACATCGGCGAAATCGAGATTGATCAGGCCTTCCTTGGTCATCAGCTCGGTGATCGAGGCCACGCCCGAATAGAGCACCTGATCGGCCATGGCGAAGGCCGCCGTGAAGGAGGTCTTCTCGTTGGCCACCCGGAACAGATTCTGGTTGGGGATGACGATGAGGGTATCGACATGCTCCGTCAGATTTTCGATGCCATGCTCGGCGATGGCCATGCGCCGCTTGCCCTCGAAGTTGAACGGCTTGGTGACCACCCCGACGGTGAGGATGCCCTGCTCCTTGGCCGCCCGCGCGATGACCGGGGCCGCGCCGGTGCCCGTGCCGCCGCCCATGCCGGCGGTGATGAAGGCCATGTGCGCCCCGGCCAGATGATCGACGATCTCCGCCAGCGCCTCTTCCGCCGCGCCCGCGCCGATTTCCGGCTGCGATCCCGCGCCGAGGCCCTGGGTCAGCGCGTTGCCCATCTGGATCTTGCGCTCGCAGGGGCTCTTGGCCAGCGCCTGCGCATCGGTGTTGGCGACCACGAAATCCACCCCCGTGAGGTTGGATTCGATCATGTTGTTGACGGCGTTGCAGCCGCCGCCGCCAACGCCGAAAACGGTGATGCGCGGCTTCAGTTCGGCAAGGTTGGGAACGCTGATATTGAGAGAAGACATGGCGATGTTCCGTTGATTTCCCCGAAATTTCCGTTGTCCCCAAAATGGTAATGAAAAGTTAACAGCCTCTTAAGCATTTGAAGTTTTCTGAATCACACCGGCACAGCCTTTCATGATCGGGTAACGAAAAACCGGCCCGCGAGGGGCCGGCCGGTGTCCTGATGCTTTCGCCGTAATGGGCGGAAGGGGTCAGAAGCTCTGGTTGATCCATTGCTTCACGCGGCTGAAATAGCCATCGGTTCCCGTGGCCCGCATCTCGCTCCGCATTCCCTCCGGCGGCAGAAGAAAGCTCTGGCTGTCGCTCTCCAGAGCGCCGCGCAGCAGTCCGGCGACGACGGCGAAGGCCGGGGTCTCCATGCCCTGCGGCATGCCCGCGATCTGCCTGGGCGCGCCGATGCGCACCGTGCGCTCAAGCACCCGCTCGGCCATCTCGCGCATGCCGACCAGCTGGCAGCCACCGCCGGTCAGCACCACGCGCCGCCCGTTGCGCGCCGCCGGGCAGGCCATGATCTCGTCGCGCGCCAGCTCCAGGATTTCCTCCGCGCGCGGGCGAATGACGCCGTTCAGATAGGAGCGCGGCAGGCGCTGGCTGGCGTCCGGTCCGCTCTCGCCCAGCATGGTCACGCCGAGGTCTTCCAGATCGTCCTCCACGCCGGGCAGCACGGAGCCGTTGAGCGTCTTCAGCCGCTCGGCCTCCTCCAGGGAGGTTCCCAGCCCGATAGCGATGTCGGAGGTGATGTGCGCCGATCCCACGGGGATCACGCAGGCGTGCTCCAGCCGCCCCTCGGCGAAGACCGCCACCGAGGTATTGGCCGCTCCGATCTCGATCACGGTGACGCCAAGCTCGATCTCGTCCTTGACCAGCACCGCCCGCGCGGCGGCGTATGGCGCCAGAAGAAAACCGGCCGGCCTGAGCATGCAGCGGGCGATCACCTGCTCCAGATTGCGCAAGGGGCCGCGCTCGACGCTGACCACGTTGACGTGCGCCGCCAGGCTGTCGGCATACATGCCCTCGGCGCGCGGCACGCCCGGCCCGCCATCCAGCACGAACTGCGCCGGCGTCACATGCACCACCTCGCGCCTGTCATCCCGGCGCTGGTTCAGGGCGCGCGACACCACCTGCGCCACATGCCCGCGATCCACCGGCCCGCCGCCGGGCACGTCCATGCGCGCCGTCAGCGTCTCGCACAGCGGGCGGCCACCGGAAATGTTGACGAAAACCTCCTCGATCGTCACCCCGGCCATGCGTTCGGCGCTGTCCACGGCGCGGCGCACCGCACGCTCGGCCCCGGCCACGCCGGTGACCACGCCGCCGCGCACGCCGCGCGCCGCCTGCACGCCGACGCCGGTTATCCGCAGCGCCGGAACGGCGTTGCCCGAACGCCGCTTGAGGCCGCGCATCTC
Source organism: Hyphomicrobiales bacterium (assembly GCA_027051995.1). Taxonomy (GTDB): domain Bacteria; phylum Pseudomonadota; class Alphaproteobacteria; order Rhizobiales; family Aestuariivirgaceae; genus Thermopetrobacter. The sequence goes on along the minus strand of JALUFY010000034.1, from coordinate 3,287 downwards.
GCCGATCATGCAGCTGATCTTGGAGCTTCCGACATCGAGCGCCGCCACCAGGCGCGCCGCCTGGCCATGAGCCGGATGGCCGTTTCCGGAAGAGCCGTAAAGAGGAACAACTTTCATCAAAACACCCTTACAAACATGCCCGGACGGAGAGCGCAGCCCCTTGTCAGCTGCCCGTCTGGTTTGCCGGTTTCATCACCAGCCGCCCCGGCTGACGCAAATCCAGCGCCTCCAGCGCCCGGGAGAGAACATCGAAACGCGCATCCAGCGCCTCCAGCCGCGCAAGCGCCGCCTTCGCGCCATGTTCGGGCATCAGCACCTTCAGCCCGGAGGCGAAATAGAAATTCCAGCGCCTTTTGCCCACGCGGGCCGCCGCCCGCAGAGCCGATTTTATCCGCGGATGTGCTGCCAGATGGTTAACGAGTTCCTTCGCCGCCACGTTCGCCCCCTCGCCGGTGACGATGGGCAGGCCGGAAAAGCGCCCCGGATCGAGCGAGGCGATGGCCGCGCCCTCGGCGTCCACCGGATAGAAGTCCCCCGCCGTCTGCCACAGGGCGATGGGCTCGCGCTCGACGATGTCGATGCGCAGGATGTTGGGATAGATCTTCGCCAGCCGGGCGCTTTTCACCCAGTCGAGATTCTCCAGCAGCCGCCGCGCCCGCTCCGGGCTGAAACCCAGCATGGAGCCGCCGCTTTCGATGCCGATGGCGGCGATGACCGAACGCGCGGAGTGATGCGTCAGGCCATGCACCTGAATCTGCTCCGCCGCCTGGCCGATCACCCCGGCCATGCGCCCTTCCATGTTGAAGAACGGGCTGCGCGGATCATTGAAATAGCCGCCCCTGTCCAGCGAATGCATGAGCGTCGCGGCCAGAAAGGCCACCGCCCCGGCGCGCGCGGCGAAGCGCACGCTCAGTCTGTCGGCGAATCCCCTGCGCCGCAGATAGGACGGCGCGCCGCCCGCCCTGCGGCGGCGCTTATCTGTTGACCGAGGCATCATCCACCATCCACATCATCAGTTCCTCGAAGCTGTGCCCGGCCTGCCTGGCGATATCCGGCAGAAGCGAAGTCGGCGTCAGCCCCGGCTGGGTGTTGACCTCCAGGATGACCAGTTCGCCATCCTCTCCGGCGTTCTCGTCGAAACGGAAATCGGCCCGCGTCGCCCCCTTGCAGCCCAGCGCCCGGTGGGCCGCCAGGGCCTGTTTCTGGATGCGCCGCGTCAGCGCAGGCGGAATGTCCGCCGGGCAGATATGCTCAGAGCCGCCTTCGGAATATTTCGAATCATAATCGTAGAAACCGCCGCGCGGGATGATCTCCAGCACGCCGAGCGCCACGTCGCCCAGCACCGCGCAGGTCAGTTCGCGCCCCGGCACATAGCGTTCCACCATGACCTGGCCGCCGAAAACCTTACGCTCTTCAAGAAGCTGCGTCACCGGCGGCGATTTCTCCGAGCCGACGATGTGAATGCCCACCGAGGAGCCTTCGCCCACCGGCTTGATGACGTAGGGCGGCGTCATCGGGTGCTGCTCGGCGGCCATCTCCAGCGAAACCACTTTGCTCTCGGCCACGTCGAGCCCGGCGTCGATGAACAGCGGCTTGCAGCGCTGCTTGTCCATGGCCAGCGAAGAGGCCAGAACGCCCGAATGGGTGTAGGGAATGGAGAGGATCTCCAGCAGGCCCTGAATCCGTCCGTCCTCGCCCCATTTGCCATGCAGGGCGTTGAACACCACGTCGGGCTGCAAGTCCACCAGCTTGGCGGCGATATCCGGCGCGACATCCACCGGGATGGTTTCGTAGCCCACCTCGCGCAGCGCCTTGCAGACGGCCTCGCCGGAGGCCAGCGAAACCTCGCGCTCCGCCGACCATCCGCCCATCAGAACCGCCACCTTCGTTTTCATCGGCAGCCGCTGCGGAAAGGATTTGAATTCAACCATCAAGGCCCCCTTTCATCACGCCAAGGCGGCGGATTTCCCACTTCAGCTCCACGCCGGACGTCTCTCTCACCCTGGCGCGCACCAGCTCGCCCAGCGCCTCGATGTCCGCCGCCGTGGCCGCGCCCTCGTTGATGAGGAAATTGCAATGACGCGGACTCACCCTGGCCCCGCCAACGCGCACGCCGCGCATGCCTGCGGCGTCGATCAGCTCCCAGGCGCGCGCGCCGGGCGGATTCTTGAAGGTCGATCCCCCGGTGCGCTTGCGCACCGGCTGGGCCGCCTCGCGCGCCTGCGTGATCTCTTCCATCTCGCGGGCGATTCTTTCGCTGTCGCCCGGCCGCCCGCGCAGCAGGGCGGAGGTAAAAATCCAGTCCTCCGGCGCATCGCAATGGCGATAGCCCATGCCCAGCGCGCCCGCGTCCACGGCATGGATTTCGCCCTGTCTGTCAACGGCCCTGGCCTGCATGAGCACATCCTTGATCTCGCCCCCGTGCGCGCCGGCGTTCATGCGCAGCGCGCCTCCGATTGTGCCCGGTATACCTCTCAGAAAGGTTAATCCTTCGATACCGTGCTCGAGGGCGAAGCGCGCCACCTTCATGTCCGGAACCATGGCGCCGGCGCGGATGGTCACGTCATCCACGAGTTCAAGCTGGCCGAAGCCGCGCCCCAGCCGGATGACCACGCCGGGAATCCCGCCGTCGCGCACCAGCAGATTGGAGCCCACGCCAATCACCGTGACGGGGATATCCGCCTCCAGCTCCTTGAGGAAATGCGCCAGGTCGGCCTCGTCCGCCGGCACGAACAGCACCTGGGCCGGCCCGCCCACGCGGAACCATGTGATCTCGCGCATCGGCTTTTCCGCCTCATAGCGCCCGCGCACGTCCGGCAGGCGCGCCAGCAGGGCCTGTCCGTCCAGCTTCGTCATCCGTCAAGCTCCGCCAGCTGCCCGGCCAGCGCGTGCGCCCATTGCGAGATGGAGCCCGCGCCCAGGCAGATCACCACATCGCCCGGTTTCGCCGTCTCGTGAATGACGCCGGACAGCTCATCCGGCCCGTCCATGACGCGCGCGTCGCGGTGCCCGGCGTCGCGCAGCCCTTGCGCCAGGGCGCGGTGATGCACGCCCTCGATGGGCGTCTCGCCCGCCTCGTAAACCGGCGCCAGGATCACCGTATCGGCATCGTTGAAACAGGTGGTGAAATCATCGAACAGATCATGCAGCCGCGTGTAGCGGTGCGGCTGATGCACGGCGATCAGCCGCCCGTCTCCCGCCACCTTGCGCGCCGCGCGCAGCACCGAGGCGATCTCCACCGGGTGATGCCCGTAATCATCGAAGATACGCACCCCGTTCCATTCCCC
>JALUFY010000033.1 GCA_027051995.1 Hyphomicrobiales bacterium | reverse complement strand
TCGCCGCCGTCATCGCCCTCTTCTGGGCCGTCAATGGAGGGATGCAATGACCCTGCTCGCGGATATCGTCCTCATGCCGCTGATCGCCTTCGTGACGGGGCTGGCGCTGGTGCTCATGGCCCGCCGCGTGCGCGCCAGGATCGAGCGGCGCGTCGGCCCTCCCGTCTTCCAGCCGGTCTATGACATCGTCAAGCTGTTCACCAAGAAGACGCAGATTTCGCACGGCCTGATGCACGATCTGTCCATCGTGCTGCTACTGGGCGGCTACATCACGGCGGAGATATTCCTGCCGGTGCCCGGCTTCGACGGGCTGGCCCATCAGGGCGACCTGCTCACCCTCATCTACATCATGATGGTGCCCATGCTCGGCCTGGCGCTCGGCGTCGGCTCCTGCGCCAACCCGAACGGCTCCATCGGCATCTCCCGCGCCCTGACCGCCATGCTGGCCTATGACGTGCCCCTGGCGGTGGCCATCATCGGCGCCGCGATGACCTACGGCACCACCGATCTTGTGAAGATCATCGAAATCCAGCAGGCCGGCGGCGTGGCCACATGGGGCGCGGCCACCATGCCCCTGCTGGCCATCGGCGGATACCTGGCCGTGCATGGCATGTTCGGCAAGGAGCCCTTCGAGATCTACATCGCGCCCGCCGAGATCGCCACCGGCCCCATGGCCGAGATGAGCGGCAAATACATGGGGGCGCTCTTCGTCATGCAGTGTTTCCAGCTCTACACCATCGGCGTTCTCTACGTGACCCTGTTCCTCGGCGGCGGCGAGAACTGGCCGGCCTTCCTGCTCAAGGTCTTCGCCGTGGTCTTCGTCTCCATCGCCGTGACCAACGTCTATGGCCGCTACAGAACAGACAAGGTGGTGCGCTGGATGTGGAAATGGCCCACCGGCATCGCCCTCGTTGGCCTCATGCTGGTGCTGGCAAGGCAGGGAGCCTGACCGATCATGACAGACAAACCCCTCAAGGCGAACGAGCGCCCGCCCGCCGGGGCGGAAGAGGCCAGGGGCCCCGCCGCAAGGGACGCGGCCGGCCCCGGACAGGCCTGCCCCGCTCCGGACCCGCGGGAACGCGGCGTCTGGCGCAAGGTCATGGACCGTTTCGCCGATCACTGCCGCGCCCGCTCGCTCTTCGTGCTGCACTACTGCACCGGCTGCGGCGCCATCGAGCTGCCGCCCACCATCACCTCGCGCTTCGACATGGAGCGCGTCGGCATCACCCCGATGGTCACCCCGCGCCAGGCCGACATCCTGCTGATCACCGGCTATCTGTCCATCAAGACGCTCAAGCGCGTCATTCTCTCCTACGAGCAGATGCCCGCGCCGAAATACGTCCTCGGCTTCGGCTCGTGCACCATCAACGGCGGCATGTACTGGAACTCCTACGCCACGGTGAAACGGCTCGATCAGTATATCCCCACCGATCTGTTCATCGCCGGCTGCATGCCGCGCCCGGAGGCCGTCCAGCAGGTGCTCCTGCAACTCATCGAGGACATCGACGCAGGCCGCGCCAGCGCCTGGCGGGACTACTACCGCAATTACGACTTCTACCTGGGCAACCAGCAGACCCTCTTCGGCCCCAGATGGAACACGCCCACCGATGTCATCGGCGAGGCGGAGCATTACGGC
>JALUFY010000032.1:682-1639 GCA_027051995.1 Hyphomicrobiales bacterium | reverse complement strand
ATTCCTACCTTAGCCGGGTAGGCCGGATCCCGATGGACTACTCTTTGCCCCAGCCGTCCCGGCCGATGGCCGCTCGGCCTCGCCGGGCGGCCTCGCGGACGGCAGCCTCGTTGCCGCGCGGGGCGGACACCCAGACGCGCGCAGCGGCGCGCTCGGCCGTCCGCACGAAGCCGACCATGACGTCACCGACGCGGCAAATCCAGGCCGGTCCCGGGAGGCGTTCCGGCCGTACCGATGGGCGGTCCGGCCCCGGGGTGAGCGCGTCGCCGACGGCGCAGGCGGCCGCGAGGATGCGCGCGACGTTGTGCGCCGGCCCCCGCGTCGGGTGGTGATCCGCCCACCAGATCGGCCGGGGCGGCCTCCCGTCGGACCGGAGCGCTTCCAGCCCGTCGACGAGCAGGATGCGAATCCCCTTCCCGCATGCGTGCGGCTGCACCGCCGCGCCGAAGGCACGCAACGCCGCCGCCAGATCCTCGGTCTCGACGATCACCTCGAACGCACGCTCGAACGCTTGCTTGTCCATGCTTCCCTCCTCTGGGCCTCCGCCCTCAGTAGCGGACCTCCACCGTCCGGGCCTCCCCGCCACGAATGGGCTCCGCAATCAGGCGCAGCGGCGTTCCGGGCGCGACCGCTGCGATGATGATTTCCGTGCCTCCGCGGCCGGCCCGCGTCGAGCCCCACGCGGTCACGGCCGGCGCGCGGTTGTCCTGCGCGAGCCGAATCGTGGCGCCTGCGGCCGCGCCGCGGATGCTCTCGTGCGTCTGGCTGACCGCGACGAGCCGCTGGGGGCCCCGGTCGCCGGCCGCGATGTAGAGGCCCCCCTTCGCCGTCCGGCGGACGTGCGCGCGGAGGTTCACGCCGTCGGCCGCCAGCAGGCCGGCTTCGGCCAGCCGCCGGGCCGCCGCGAGGGCGGGGCCCACCCGGGCGTCGACGCCGGTCACGGCCGCCCGCCCGCGC
>JALUFY010000032.1:0-672 GCA_027051995.1 Hyphomicrobiales bacterium | reverse complement strand
CGGAGGGCAGCAGCGCCGCGTCCACGCGCAGGCGCCCGTGGCTGTGGGCGCGGACCTGGGCCGCGAGCGGGATGGCTTGCTTCCCACCCACGACGATCCGGCCGCGCCCGGAGTCGCCGACGGGGATGCCGGGCGCCACGACGATCACGCGGCCGCCGTCAGGCAGGACGGGGCCCAGGAGTCCGAGGTCCGCCGGCCCGTCAGGGCCGAGCCCGATTGGCGCCACGACCACCTCGCGGTTGGGCGTGACGTCGATTCGGTGGCCGATGGCCAACGACGGATACCATCGGCCCCTAAGGACGTGTGGGTGGAGCTTGATTTCCATGGAAGTACCCCGTGGGCCGCATTCTACGTGAGGCGCATCCTATCGCGAAAGGGGACGGCCGGATGCACCGGCCGCCGCCCGTCCCGAGGCTACAGGTTCGGATCGTCCCCCGTGAGGACCCCCCAGGGCTCGTCCCAGGGGCTGAGCCCCGGGGGCGGGGCGTCTGCGCCGACCATGTCCGTCGGGGCCTCCTCGGCGGGCGTGGCCTCCTCGGCGGGTGCGGCCGCGATGGTCAGCAGATCGGCGAGGCTGATGGCCTCGCCGCGGGCCCGGCGGGCCCGCAGAGCCGCGAGGGCCGCGCGGTTCATGATCCCTCCTTTCGGGTTCGGGGTTGGCCCGGTTTCCCT
>JALUFY010000031.1 GCA_027051995.1 Hyphomicrobiales bacterium | reverse complement strand
GAACGACTACGACGAGGATTTCACCCCCTCCGGCGTCGCCGCCGCGGCGGCGGATTTCATGCGCCGCGCCGCGCAATGGCTGGAAGAGGATGAAGAAGATCGGGCGGAGATCAGGCAGACGCACCCCGAGGCGCAAGCCGGAGACAAGCCGGAGCCGCCCGCGCCGGACGGGGAGCGCCCGTCCGGGAAGGAACAAGGCTGAACACGGCCGGCCCCCGCGGGGATCACGAAAAGAACGCCCGCTGGATCATCCAGAAGGTGGCGATGGCCAGGATGACGCCGGAGAAGGCGATGGCCGTCGTCCTGTGCCAGGGCTGCTCGCGCCACCAGATGAGCACCGGGGCCAGCGCCAGCACGATGGCCAGCTGGCCCGTCTCCACCCCCAGATTGAAGGCCAGCAGCGTCATGGTGGCGTTGTTGGCCAGATCGAGCCCCTTCAGCGCCGTGGCGAAGCCCAGCCCGTGAATGAGGCCGAAGCCGCCCGCCAGCAGCCAGCGGTGCCCCGCGCCCGGCCTGGCCATGTTCAGCCCCGCGACAACGGCGATGGAGGCGGCGATGGCCGTCTCCACCATCCACGAGGGCACGTCAATCACCCCGAACCAGGCCAGCGCCAGGGTCAGCGAATGCGAAATGGTGAAGGCGGTGACCACCTTGACGATCTGCTTCAGCCACGGCGCGCCGATAATCAGCGCCAGCACAAAGAGAATGTGATCATAGCCGGTCAGGATGTGCTCGATGCCCAGCAGGAAGATGTGCCAGAAGCGCGACAGCAGCGTGCCGCCCGCCGCCGTCCCGCGCGCCGCGCCAGCTCCCTGCCCCGCCGCGCCGCCCGTTCCGCCCGCGCCCGCCGCGTCCCTCGCCAGAACGGCGGTTTTCGTCGTGTTGTCGAACAGGAAATCCCCCATGACATCGCCCGGCCAGAAGACGTTGCCCAGCGCCACGTGCGTCTTGTCCGTCCTGAAAAACAGCTGATAGCTGATGCGGAGTTCCCTCACCGGCGCGGGGCAGTCATAAAAGCGCGCCGCCATGGCCTCGGTGGGCATGTCCTTGAAGTCCTGGCGGATATCGCCCGCCCCCCTGCATGGCTTGCCGTCGGCGGTGATGGTCATGCCCCGGTCCAGCCAGCGCACGAGCGCCGCCCTGTTCTCCGCCAGCAGATTACGCAAGGTGTCCGGCGCATCCTTCCAGGCTCCCTTGGGCTTGACTTCGGCCAGCCCGGCGTCCTCGGCCATGAAAGCGGGATCGGAAAAGAGCTGAAAATCCACCCGTCCGTCCTCACCCACGTGAATCTGGATGGAGGCGAGCGAGGTGTCATGCGCCCGCGCGCCGGGGCTGGCGAAAGCCATCAGACAGGCCAATATGAGCAGCATCGGAATCCGCATGGAAGGCGCTCCTTTTCCCGCCGCGAAACCAGCCGAATCGCCAATCCCGCGCCCAAGGTTCTAGGCCCCCGCGCCCGCGCCGGTCAAACACCGCGAAAAAACCCAGCCGCCAGCCGCAAATTCTCTTGCAACAGGCAAAAGCCTTTGATAGAGACACGGACACCAAGCCCGGCGCGGCGCACCCCGCCCGCCCGGCGGCTGGCGAAGGCGCATAGCTCAGTTGGTAGAGCAGCTGACTCTTAATCAGCGGGTCCGGGG
>JALUFY010000030.1 GCA_027051995.1 Hyphomicrobiales bacterium | reverse complement strand
GGAATACGCCGAGCTGGAGCCGGTGGTGAAGACCGCCAGGGCGCTGCGCGAAGCGCTTTCGGAGCGCGAGGATCTGGCCGGCATGGTGGATGACGCGGAAATGGGCGAGATGGCGCGCGAGGAGCTGGCCGCGCTGGAGCCGCGCATCGAAGAGCTTGAGAAACAGCTGCAAATGGCGCTTCTGCCCAAGGACGCGGCGGACGAGCGCAATGTCATTCTGGAGGTGCGGGCCGGAACGGGCGGCGACGAGGCGGCGCTCTTCGCCGGTGATCTGTTCCGCATGTATCAGCGGTTCGCCCAGAGCCGGGGGTGGAAGGTGGAGATTCTGTCGGCCTCCGAATCCGGGCGCGGCGGCTACAAGGAAATTGTCGCCTCCATCAAGGGGGCGGGGGCCTTCGCGGCGCTGAAATACGAATCGGGCGTGCACCGGGTGCAGCGCGTGCCGGAAACGGAGGCGCAGGGGCGCATTCACACTTCGGCGGCCACCGTGGCGGTGCTGCCGGAGGCCGAGGAGGTGGATGTTCAGATCGAGGACAAGGATCTGCGCATCGACGTGTTCCGCGCTTCCGGCCCCGGCGGGCAGTGCGTCAACACCACCGATTCGGCGGTGCGCATCACCCATCTGCCCACCGGCATCGTGGTCTCCCAGCAGGATGAGAAATCGCAGCACAAGAACAAGGCCAAGGCGATGAAGGTGCTGCGCTCGCGCATTTACGAGATGGAGCGGCGCAAGCTGGCCGACGAGCGGGCCTCGGAGCGGCGCGGGCAGATCGGCTCCGGCGACCGTTCCGAGCGCATCCGCACCTACAATTTCCCTCAGGGGCGGGTGACCGATCACCGCATCAACCTGACGCTCTACAAGCTCGATCAGGTGCTGGCCGGGGAAGGGCTGGACGAGCTGATCCAGGCGCTGACCACCGAGGATCAAGCGGCGCGTCTGGCCGAGGCGGCGCGGGCGGATGACTGATTCCGCGTCCGGGCCGGAAGGGGCGGAGCGCGCGGGCGAGGCGCTGATCCGGCTGACCCGGCGCTTTTCCGCCGCCGGGATGGAGACGCCGGCGCTGGATGCGCGGGTGCTGCTTCTGCATGTCACGGGAATGAGCCACGCCGCATTGATCGCGCATCCGGAGCGGGTGCTCTCGCCCAAGGAGGCGGCGCGGCTGGAGGACTGCGCGGCGCGGCGTGTCTCCGGCGAGCCGGTGTCACGGATCACCGGGCGGCGGGAGTTCTACGGGCGCGAATTCCTGATCACGCCGGATGTGCTCGATCCGCGTCCTGACAGTGAAACGCTGGTGGAGGCGGCGCTGGAGGCGGCGCGGCGGCTGGGCGCGAACGGGCGGGCCTTGCGCATCGCCGATCTGGGCGCGGGCAGCGGGGCGATCATCGTCACGCTGCTGGCGGAGCTGCCAGGGGCGCGCGGGCTGGCGGTGGACATTTCGCGCCCGGCGCTGGACGTGACCCTGGCGAACGCGCGGGTGCTTGGCGTGGCCGGGCGGCTCGGTCTGCATCAGGGCGGCTGGCTGGAAGGCGTATCGGGGCCCTTTGACATGATCGTGTCGAACCCGCCCTATATCGCCTCGGGCGAAATCGCGGAGCTGGCGCGCGAGGTCAGGGAGCATGATCCGCTGCTGGCGCTGGAT
>JALUFY010000029.1 GCA_027051995.1 Hyphomicrobiales bacterium | reverse complement strand
GTGGGCAACATTCATCTGTCGGTCTATTTCCTGCTCAAGGCGGCCGTCTTCGGCGGCCTGTTCTACTGGCTGGGCAGCTTTGGTTCGCAGACCGGCAAGAGCGCCATCCGCCGCCAGGAAAGCCTCGACAAGCCGACCCGCGAACTCTTCGCCAAACTGCTGGAGCTGGCCATCTATTTCGCCGTCTTCATTCTGCTCATGCAGGTGCTGGGGCTGAACCTGACCACGCTGGCGGTCTTCGGCGGAGCCATTGGCGTCGGCCTGGGCTTCGGCCTTCAGCAGATCGCCTCCAACTTCATCTCCGGCCTCATCATCCTGCTGGAGCGCTCCATCACCGTGGGCGACTACATCGAGCTGGAGGATGGCAAGGCCGGCATCGTCAAGCAGATCGACATGCGTTCCTCGACGCTGGAGACCTTCGACGGCAAGGACATCGTGGTGCCGAACGAGAAGTTCATCACCACCCGCTTCGTCAACTGGACGCACGATGACCCCAGGCAGCGCTACGAGGTGGATTTCATGGTCGATTACGAAACCGATCTGCACGCCATCCCGGAGATCGTCGAGGCCGCCGTGCGCAAGCATCCGCGCGTCCTTCTGGAGCCGGAAAAGCCCGATTGCGAGCTGCGCGGTTTCGGCGAATACGGCGTCAAGTTCGCCATCGAGTTCTGGGTGGACGGCCTCGATGATGGCCCCAACAAGTTTTCCTCCGATGTGCTCTTTCTCGTCTGGGACGCCCTGAAGGAAAACAACATCCGCATCCCCTATCCGCGCCGCGAGGTGACCATCCTGAACGGCGGGGAGCCGCCCGCGAAGGGGAGTGGAAAGCGCGCCTGAAAAGGCGTTTCGCGCCTCAGCAGTTTCTGATCAGGTCGGAGATGGACTTGCCCGAGCCGCCCTTGCAGGCCGGGGCGGCCTTCCTTTTCCCGCTTCCTCTTTTTCCGCTGGTCGTGCCGGGCGCATGGCCGCCCTTCAGCACCAGTTCGCGCCAGCCGGGCACGCCGCGCCACAGATCGCGCGAGATGGGCAGGGCGGGGCGCTTCAGGCGCGAGCGGTAGACATGCACGCCTTGCAGCACCTTCTGCACGTATTTGCGCGTCTCGGTGATGGGGATTTCCTCCACCCACTCCACCGGATCGGGCCGTCCGGCGCGGAAATCGCCATAGGCCCTCAGCCACTTGCGCACATTGCCGCCGCCCGCGTTGTAGGCGGCGAAGCCCAGGATGTAGGAGCCGGAAAAGCGCTTGATGAGGTTGCTCAGGTGATGGCGGCCCAGCATGAGATTGTAGGAGGGGCGGTTGATCAGCCAGGCGCGGCGGTAGCGCACGCCCATGATGCGCGCCTCGCGCCGCGCCGTGGAGGGCATCATCTGCATCAGCCCCTTTGCGCCTGCGTGCGATCCGGCGCGGGCGTTGAACTCGCTTTCCTGACGGATGAGCCCCAGCAGAACGGCGGTTTCCAGCGGCGGGCCGCGATGGGCAAAGCGCGGCAGGGCCTTCAGGGGATAGCCGTAATTGTCGATGTCCACGCCCTTTGCGCCGGCCGCCTTGGCCAGGCGCACGGCCATGCCCGGCCCGCCAGCGTCCCACAGCAGCGCGGCGGCGGCGGCCAGATGCGCCTTGTCGCGGTAAAGGTGCGCCAGCGGCCAGATGAAGGCTCCGATGTGTTCGTCACCTCCGGCCCGCGCCAGCAGTTTTACGGCCCGGCCAAGCTCGCTGGCGGCCACGTCGCGCTTGGCCTGGGCGGTGGCCCATCCTTCCGAGATGCGCAGGGGCCTGCGGCCCAAACCCAGTTTTTCACGCGAGAGAAGGCCGTAATAGACGGTGGGCGTTCTGGCCGATTCCGCATAGGCGCGGCGCGCCCCGGCCAGATCGCCGGTGGCCTGCCGGGCCCGGCCCACCCAGTACCAGGCCTTGGCCTTTTGCGTGCGCGTTCTGGCGTATTTCGGCATGCGCAGAAAATGTTTCAGCGCAAGGGCCGGTTTGCCGAGTTTCTCCATGGCGATGAAGCCGGCCAGAAACTCGCCCCGGAAGGCCGGTTTGCCGGGCTTGCTAAAGCCGTGAGATGCCATCAGGCGATAGGCGCGCGGCCAGTATTTGCGCCATTTCAGCGCCAGCAGATAGCGCGCCACCAGGCGTTTCTCCACCCACCATTGCACCGGATCAATCTGGGCGGAGCGGGAAGGCGCATGCTCCAGCGCGTAAAGGGCGGATGGCAATGGCCCGCGCTTGCGCAGATAGCGCGCGTAGGCATAGCGCATGGCCGGCGCGTTGCGGAAGGCGGCGGGCAGCCGCTTGTAAAGCGCCGGGCCATTGCGGCGGAACCGCATCAGGGCGCGCGCCGCCTTCGCCGCCGCGTAATGGGTTGAGGATATCAGCTTGCCGGTGTTCAGCGCCGCGTAAGTGCGCTGCGCCATGATCTCGCGCCACAGCCGGGCCCGGTAGTCCGCGCCGGAGAGCAGCCCGCGCATGCGCGCGTGCATGAAGCGCTCCGCCGCGCCGTCAAGGGCCGGGCTCCTGAAGGCCCGCCGCGCCAGCCGGGCGGCCTCGCCCTTGCGCCCCTGGGCCATGCGCGCATAGGCCAGCGCGGCCAGCCCGTAAACGGAGTAGGGCTTGTTCGCGGCGAAATAGCGCCCCATGCGCGCCGCGTCGCCTGACAATAGCAGGAGCCGCTCGCCCTTCGCCTTCAGGGACCTGGCGTAGGGCCAGCGCGGATCGGCGTTGGCGAAGGCCAGAATGCGCTCCGCTCCGGCCTCCTTGCTCTTCTTGCGCAGGTAAATCCATTCCACCAGCTTCACCGCGATGGGATTGTGACTGGCGATGGCCAGCCGCCTCGCGCGGGCGAAATCATGTTTGATGGCGGCATAGACCGCTCCGGCGGCGGCGTCCTTCGGCGCGCTTCTGCGGCGGGAAACGCCCGTGCCGGACGTGAAATTGGTTGCCGCGGGCTCGCTGTCATTGCGCGCCCGGGCCGCTTGCGGCGCAAGGAAGCCGGCAAGGAGAATGCCCATCCCTGCGATGGCGGCGGCGCGTGCGAAAACGGATGTGTATTGCCTCATGAAACTTCTGTCTTCCCCCGGTGATTCTGTTCGAATCCGCCCTGCCGCGCACCATCGCGGCTATTTGCGGCCACTCTATGGCTTGCCGCATTGGCGCGGATGTGATTATGGTTGCCGGGCGCGCCGGGCGGACACTTTTCCAGCGCGCAGCATTGGCCATTTATGGTTACCGGAAACTTAACGCGCCCGCGCCGGTCCTTGCCGCACCGGGCGCGCGGACGGACAATCAGGAGCAAGACCGTGACAGCCAGATTCAGGGGCTCTTTCCCGGCCCTCATCACAATCATGACGGACGATGGCGCCATTGACGAAGCCGCCATGCGAAAATTCGTCGACTGGCAGATCGCGGAAGGCTCCAACGGCCTTGTGGCCGTGGGCACCACCGGCGAATCGCCAACCGTAACGGAAGACGAGCACAAGGCCATCGTCGAGATGGTCGTCGATCAGGCCGCAGGGCGCGTGCCGGTCATCGCCGGAACGGGCTCCAACTCCACCGATGAGGCCATCGATTATACCCGTCACGCCGAAAAGGCCGGGGCGGACGCCGCCCTCGTCGTGGTGCCCTATTACAACAAGCCGACGCAGGAGGGGCTTTACGCCCATTTCCGCGCCGTGGCGGAATGCACCTCCCTGCCGGTGTTCATCTACAACGTGCCAGGCCGCACCGTCGCCAGCATTGCCGTGGAGACGGTGGCGCGCCTGTCGCGCGATTGCGCCAACATCGTTGGCATCAAGGACGCCACCGGCGATCTCAACCGCCCCAGCCTGCAACGGCTGGCCAGCGGGCCGGATTTCATCCAGCTGTCGGGCGAGGACGGCACGGCCCTGGGCTTCAACGCCCACGGCGGCGTGGGCTGCATTTCGGTGACGGCCAATATCGCCCCGCGCCTGTGCGCGGAGTTTCAGGCCGCCACCCTGGCCGGGGATTACGCGAAGGCGCTGGCCATGCAGGATGTGCTCATGCCGCTGCACAAGGCCATGTTCGTGGAGACGTCCCCCGGCCCGGTCAAATACGCCGCCTCGCTGCTGGGGCATGGGACGGCCTTCGCGCGCCTGCCCATGGTGGAGATCTCGGACAGCTCCAAAAAAGCCGTGGAAGAGGCCATGCGCGGCGCGGGATTGATAGACTGAAATGAGCAAGAAACGCGGCGGAGCAAAAAAGCGCAAGGACGGCGGCGGGGGAAAGCTCGCCGCCGAAAACCGCCGCGCGCGCTATGATTACGAAGTCCTCGACACCTTCGAGGCCGGCATGGCGCTGGTGGGCACGGAAGTGAAATCCCTGCGTCAGGGCAGGGCCAACATCGCCGAAAGCTACGTCGCGCCGGAAGGCGGTGAGCTGTGGCTCATCAACGCCGATATTCCCGAATACGCCTTCGGCAACCGCTTCAATCATGAACCGCGCCGCAAGCGCAAGCTGCTCATGCACCGGCGCGAAATCGAGCGGCTGGCCATGGCCGTGCAGAAGCAGGGGCTGACCATCGTGCCGCTGAAGATGTATTTCAACGAAAAGGGCCTGGTGAAGCTGCTCATCGGCCTGGCCAGGGGCAAGAAGCATCACGACAAGCGCGAAACCGAGAAGAAACGCGACTGGCAACGCCAGAAAGCCCGCCTGATGCGCGACTATGGGTAGTTTTCAGGTTGCGACGTGCGCATTCCGGGCGCTTTTTTTCAGTCCCGCCCAATTTTACCCGTTCATGTGAGCTTCGCTTAACATCTCGTTTACATGCCGGCTCTATCCTTGACCCGCTGGACAAGCCTGATGGGAAGAGCACCGGCGCAGTGGCTGCAACAAGCAGGTGAAAAAGTGATCGCAACCGCGCAAATGATGAAACAGACGGCCACCCCGGAGATGTCCGGGAGCAATCTGGCTGGCCGTTTCATGCTTCCCGACCAGAGCGAACGGGTATGCCGCGTCCGCAACATCACGCCGGATGACGCGGAAATCATCACGGACGCCATAGTCTCGCAGGGCGATCATATCGTCGCCTATATCGACGAGATCGGGCGTGTCGAAGGTGATGTGAGCGGATTGTTCGAGAGCGGCTTCCGGCTGGAGTTCAAACAGTCGCCAATGCGCCGCGAGCGCATTTTCCGGCGTCTTGAATGGCTGCGCGACAAGGCGGCCGGACGGGCCACGGATCAGCGCCGCCACGAGCGCTATCAGCCGAAGGATTCGAAATCGGTCATAACCCTGTCCGACGGCCGCACCTACCCGTGCGAGGTTCTCGACATCTCCCTGTCCGGCGCATCCATCAAGACGCAGGTGCTGCCGGCCATCGGCACCCATGTCATGCTGGGCAAGATGCAGGGCCGTGTCGTGCGCTATCACGAGCAGGGACTGGGGCTGGAGTTCGTCCGTCCGATGGATCAGAACACGCTCTATGCAAAGATCAGGAAGTGATGCGGCGGGCCGCGCCGTAAGGCTGTTGTGGCGGAATTAACGTTTTTGCCTTATTTGTCTGGTTGACGACCACCAGATGAGGGGCAGACGGATTACGCCATGACCGCGACAGCCATTATCGTTCTCGCCGCCGGACTGGGCACGCGCATGCGCTCGGCGCGCCCGAAGGTGCTTCACGAAGCCGCCGGGCGCTCGCTGCTGGGGCATGTGCTGAGCGCCGCCGCCGGCCTGCCGCCGCGGCGCGCCGTCATCGTCACCGGCCCGGATACCCCGCGGGTGCGCGACGAGGCGCTGCGCTTCATGCCGGAGGCGCAAACCGTGATCCAGACCGAAAGGCTGGGCACGGCCCATGCCGTCTCCTTCGCCCGCGAGGCGCTGGAGGGCTTCGATGGCGTCACCCTGGTGCTCTATGGCGATGTGCCTTTGATCCGCCCCGAAACCATCGGCGCGCTGGCCGCCACGGTGAGGGCGGAGACGCCCATGGCCGTGCTGGGCTTTGACGCCGCCGATCCGCACGGCTATGGCCGGCTGGTCACGGACGGGAAGACCGGCGCGCTTCTGGCCATTCGCGAGGAGCTCGAGGCCACGGATGAAGAACGCGCCATAACCTTTTGCAATTCCGGCGTTATCGCCATCGATAATGCACTCCTGTGGGAGCTTCTGCCCAGGGTGGATAATGCGAACGCCAAGGGCGAATACTACCTGACCGACCTCGTGGAGCTGGCCAACAGGGCGGGGTATCGCGTGGCCTGCGCCAAGTGCCCGGAGGAAGAGGTCATGGGCGTCAACGACCGCGCCCAGCTGGCCGCCGTGGAGGCCATCCTGCAGGACAGGTTGCGCACGGCGGCCAGCTGGGCGCGGTCGTTGACGC
>JALUFY010000028.1 GCA_027051995.1 Hyphomicrobiales bacterium | reverse complement strand
ATCCGGGCGGATTCGCCGCTCGCCCGGCGGCGGCGAATCCGCCCGGATGGCGTCACGTCAATCGCAGCTTATATAATCAGGGCGCGGCGTTCCAGTTTTTTCCAGGTTTTCCCCAGGCTCTCGATGCGCGTCTCCACCTTGTCGGCGTTGCCTATGTCGATGACCAGAACATGATCGTCACGCCCGTGCATGGCCTTCTCCAGCCTGGCCAGCATCTCCTGATGGCGGCGCGCCGTCAGGCGGCACTGGAAGACCGACAGCTGAAGCCACTCGCCATAACCGTTCATGATGCGGAATACGCGCCGCCAGCGGCTGGGGGCGGAGATGTCATAGGTGACGATGTATAGGCGTTCGCTGGCCATGATCACCTCGGCAGATAATGCGGGAAGGTTTTGATCTCGCCCTCCAGCCAGCGCGAGAAGAGACGCATCTGCACCTCCAGCAGGCGGCGCATGGAGACGCGATAGCCGAAGAGCGGATGGGCCGTCTCCTGCTCCATGCGGCGCTCGTAGACGCGCAGGAAGGCCTTGCGGGCCGCCGGTTTCAGGGCGCATGAGGTTCCGTTGGAGACGAAGCCTCGCGGGGTAACCTCGCCGGTGTTGATGGCGGTGATGACGGCGGAATCGGCGATGATGGGGCGGTATGGCTCCATCATGTCAAGCGCCAGCGAGGGGCGGCCGGGCCTGGCCGCGTGATAGAAGCCGCGCCAGGGATCGAAGCCGGTGACGGTGAGGATGGCCGTCATCTGACGGGCCAGGATGGCGTAGGCGAAGGAGAGCATGGCGTTGACCGGATCGCGCGGCGGGCGCCGGTTGCGGAGGGTGAAATCGAACGGCATGGGCGCATCATGCGTCAGCATGGCGTGGAAATGGCGGAAGTATATGGCCGCCGCCTCCCCTTCCAGCCCCAGCAGATGGGAGGCGTCGCGGGCATGCGGGGCGCGTTCGGCCAGCCGCTTGAGACGCCGCAGAACATCCGCCCTGTCCGCTTCCGTGGATTCCTTGCGCCAGTTGCGGCGCAGCAGGGTGCGCTGATTGCGGATCTTGGCCTCCACCAGCCCGCGGGCGGCGGCCAGGCGGCGGACATCATCGAAGCTGGCGCGGTATTGCTCCTTGCGCACATGGGCGCTGCGCAGGCTGGCGTTCGTGGCCAGGCCCAGAAACCAGCCGCCGGTGGAGAACCAGGCGATGTTCGCCCCCTGACGCAGCAGCGCGCCCATGGCCGGCGTGCTCACCGACACCGGGCCGAAGAGCGACACATCGGAGACGGAGATGAGCGGCGCTTTCGTCTTTTCGCCATCCGGCGTGGTGATGATCAGGGCGTCGCCCTTCTTGCCGATGCGCGCCCCCGGCGTGACCACATGCAGGGGCATGGCCGGATCATCCGCCGGGTTGAGCGGGCGCGGCGGGTTGCGCCTGTCGAACCAGCGCACCTCGTCGGGCAGGCAGATGCCCGCCAGCGCGCAGCGCACGCATTTGGGCGAATTGTCCAGCGGCGCGGGGCGGCGTCCGGCGGCCAGCGACAGGCGCAGATCGGAGGCCGCCTGCAATGATCTGGCGCGCAGCTCCGCGTCCAGCTCCACGCGCACCCGCTCGCGCGAGCCGACATACCACAAGGCGGCCTCCTCCACCCTGTAGCCGTTGTC
>JALUFY010000027.1 GCA_027051995.1 Hyphomicrobiales bacterium | reverse complement strand
CCGGAGAGCGTGACCCTTGAATACGCGCTGAAACTTCTCAGCTTGCCAAGAGAAGTCGGCGTTCATCCCGAAACCGGCAAATCCATTCTGGCCAATATCGGCCGTTATGGCCCCTATGTGCAGCATGAGCGCACATACGCCAATCTGCCCTCGGTGGAGGATGTCTTCACCGTCGGCATCAACCGCGCCGTCGATCTGATCGCGCAAAAGGCCGCCAAATCCACCCGCAGGGAACTGAAGGCGCTGGGCGAGCACCCCGAAGGCGGCGAAATCCTCGTCATGGATGGCCGCTATGGCCCCTATGTGAAGTGGAAGCGCGTCAACGCCACCCTGCCGAAGGACGTCACGCCGGAAGACGTGACGCTTGAGCAGGCCATCGAACTGATCGCGGCGAAAAAACCCAAGGGGCGCAGGAAAGCGCCCGCCAAGAAGAAGGCTGCGCCGAAACGCAAGGCGGCGGCGAAGAAGAAGACTGGATAAAACGTGAAAAAGACCAAGGCAGCGGGGGCGCGCGTCCCCATGCCCACCGAGGAGCAGATCCTCGAATTCATCCGCGGCCAGGAGGCCAGGGTTGGCAAGCGCGAAATCGCGCGGGCCTTCAACATCCGTGGCGCGGACCGCATCGCGCTGAAAAAAATCCTCAAGGACATGGCCGCCAGGGGCCTCATCGAAAAGCGCGCCAAACGCATCGTGAAGGCCGGAGAGATGCCGCCCGTGGCGGTGCTGGACATCTTGGGCCCCGACGACATGGGCGATGTCATCGCCCGCCCTTCCGTCTGGGACGAGGCGGAACAGGGCAAGGCACCCGTCATCCTGATGAGCGAGCCACGCCGCAAGCCGGGGCGCAAGAGCGAGCCCCTGCCCGGCCCCGGCGCGCGGGTTCTGGCGCGGCTCGAGCCGCTGAAATCCGGCCCCTGGCCTTACAGGGCGCGCGTCATCCGAAAGCTGGACAACCGGGCCAACGAGATCCTCGCCGTGTTCCGCCGCGCCCCCAACGGCGGCGGGCGGCTGATTCCGGTGGAAAAGCGGGCGCGCGGCGAAATTCTCGTGCGCCCCGGAGACGGCGCGGACGCCCGCGATGGCGAGCTTGTGCGCGCCCGCATCCGCCGCGACGGCCGCCACGGCCTCTCATATGGACGGGTGCTGGAGAGCCTGGGCGATCTGAACGATCAGCGCAACATCTCGCTCATCGCCATTCACGAACAGGGCATCCGCGATACCTTCCCGCAAAAGGCGCTGGACGAGGCGGAGGCGCTCAAATCCTTTTCCCCTGAAGGGCGCGAGGACATCCGGCACATCCCGCTGGTGACCATCGATCCGCGCGACGCCCGCGACCATGACGATGCGGTGTGGGCCGCGCCAGATGACGACCCGGCCAACGAGGGCGGGCACAAGGTCATCGTCGCCATCGCCGATGTGGCCTGGTATGTGCGCCCCGGCACGGCGCTGGACGCCGAGGCGCGCCTGCGCGGCAATTCCACCTATTTCCCCGACCGCGTCGTGCCCATGCTGCCGGAGCGCATCTCCAACGGTCTGTGCTCCCTGCGCGAGGGCGAAGACCGCCCGGCCATCGCCTGTTTCATGACCTTCGACAAAACGGGCCGCAAAAGGGCGCATCGCTTCGCGCACGTCGTCATGCGTTCGG
>JALUFY010000026.1 GCA_027051995.1 Hyphomicrobiales bacterium | reverse complement strand
GCGCGGACAGGCGCACGGGATGCGGTTTTCCCTTCCGGAATCTTTCATGTCGCGACGCTGCGGACAACCGGAATGCGATTGCCCTGAGTGCATGATGGTTGCTCGCCATGCTTGCATGTCCCGCCGGGAAGGACAGTCAGTATTCCACCCCGGCCTGCGCCTTCACGCCGGAGCGGAAGGGGTGTTTGACCAGGGTCATTTCGGTCACCAGATCGGCGGCCTCGATCAGCTCCTGGGGCGCGTTGCGCCCCGTGATGACCACGTGCTGGCCCGCCGGGCGGGCGGCCAGCGCCTTCAGCACGGTATCAAGCGGCAGATAGCCATAGCGCAGCACGATATTGAGCTCGTCCAGCATGACAAGGGCGATGTCCGGATCGCTCAGTGCTTTCGCCGCCTCCGCCCAGGTGCGCGCCGCCAGCGCCTCGTCCCTGGCCTTGTCCTGCGTCTCCCATGTGAAGCCCTCACCGCAGGCGAAGAAGCGCGCCTGACCGCCAAAGGCGGCGAGCGCCTTTTTCTCGCCGATCTCGCGGCTGCCCTTGATGAACTGGATGACCGCCACGTTCATGCCGTGGCCCAGGGCGCGCAGCACCATGCCGAAACCGGCGGTGGACTTGCCCTTGCCCTTGCCGGTGTTGACGATGATCAGCCCCTTTTCGGCCTGCTTGGTGGCCATGATCTTCTCGCGCGCGGCGGCCTTTCTGATCATTTTTTCCCTGTGGCGGGCCGGATCGGTGGTGTTGGTCATGATGTCTCTTTCCCGAGTTTCTCCAGCAGGGCGATGGCCGAATTGCTGCGCGGACGCCAGAAGCCCCGCGCCAGCGCCTCCTCGAAGCGCTCCAGCATGTCCGCCAGGGCCTCCGGGTTGTCCCGCGCCAGCCATTCCCGCACTTCATCATCCGCGATATAGGCGTCGAAGGCCAGCCCGAAGTGATGGCTCTTCACCGCCCCGGTGGTGGCGGCGAAGGCGAACATGTAATCCACCGTGGCCGCCAGTTCAAACGCGCCCTTGTAGCCATGCCGCATCATGGCGGAAATCCATTTCGGATTGAGCGCCCTGGCGCGCATCACCCGCCCGGCTTCCTCCTCAAGGGAGCGCGTCACCGGCCGTTCGGGGCGCGAATGGTCGTTGTGCCAGACGGGCACGGCCTCGCCCCTGACATGGCGGACGGCCGCCGCCATGCCGCCCTCGAACTGGTAATAGTCGTCCGAATCGAGAATGTCGTGCTCGCGGTTGTCCTGATTGTGGGCCACCGCATCCAGCTCTCCGAGCCGCTGGCGGAAGGACCCTTCGGCGCGCTCGGCCCTTGCGCCCTCGCCATAGGCCCAGGCGCTCCAGTTGATGTAGGATTCGGCCAGATCGCCGTCCGCCTCCCAGAGCTTTTCGTCGAACATGGCCTGAAGCCCCGCGCCATAGGCTCCCGGCTGCGAGCCGAAGACGCGATGCTCCGCCAGCCTGCGCGCCGTCCCGCCGTCCAGACCGCGCGCCCTGTGCGCCGCCGCCTCCCGCTTCATGCGCGCCGCAAGGGGATTGTCCTCTTCCGCCTCGTCCAGCGCGCCGATGGCCCGCGCGGCGCGGCTGAACAGCTCCATCTGCACCGGGAAGGCGTCGCGGAAAAAGCCCGACACCCGCAAGGTGACGTCCACGCGCGGC
>JALUFY010000025.1 GCA_027051995.1 Hyphomicrobiales bacterium | reverse complement strand
TCGGCGCCAAGGCCATCTCCCGCGCCGACCTCTTCGCGCTGCCCCTGGATGCCGTGGCCGTTGAGGGCGACGAGATCCTGTTGTACCCCGAAGGGCGCCCGCCGATCACCCTCACCTGGATGGCCGGCGTCACCTTGCGGGACTACCTCCGCGGCTGGCGAAGCGCCGTGGAGTCGGAGTACCTCTTCCCCCTGCCGCAGGACCCGTCCCGCCCGGCGAACGCTGACCACGCGAAGCGCTACCTTCGCCGGGCGGCGGACGCGGTGCTGCTGCATCAAGACGAGTAGGAGGGCCGTCAATGGCAACCGATCCCAACGTGCTGGCGGAGCGCCTCGACGAGGCGCTGGCCGAGCAACGAGCCGTCGAGGCCGACGCCGGCATCGTGGCCGCGCCGGACCCGGTGAAGGCCGCCAAGCGGCCCCGCAGCCGCAAGAAGGCCACCGCGGCGAAGGCCGCCAACGTACCTCCCGGCGAGGCCCCGCCGCAGCCCGAGCCGGCGCCCGCGCCCGGCCAGCCCGCCGAGGACCCACCCATCGTGGCCCCGGTCGGCGCCACCCCGAGCCCTCCGCCGGTCGCGCAGACCCGAACGGTCCCCTCGAAGGTCCGACAGGTGCTGCAGGGCCAGGAGTTGATGCGCCTGATGCGCGTCGACGAGCGGGGGCGCGAGATCTACATCGGCGACTATCGCGTCTCGGACGTCAACCCCAGCGGGGACGTCCAGGCGTTCATCGCCGAATACATCGTCCCGTCTTCGGGCGGAGGTGAATACCGGGTCTACGTGCCCACCCGCGGCGGGACGTGGCGCCTCGTCGCGAGCTACCGCTACGAGAACCCGCCCCACATGATGGCCGCCGGTGCGGCGATGGGAGGCAGCCCGATGGACATGGCCGCATGGATCAAGGCCCAGGCGGAGGCCGACAAGGCCCGCGCCGAGGCGGAAGCCGCACGCGACAAGGAACGCCGCGAAGAGATGGTGATGCTGCTCAAGGCGCTCGCCGGCGGCGGTGAAAGCAAGGGCGGCGGGCCGCTGGATGCGATCATGCCCGTGCTGCTGATGAAGATGCTCGATTCTCCGAAGCCGGAGCCGCCGCGCGACGACGGCATGGCGCAATTCATGATGATGCAGGCGATGCAGCCGCCCCCTCCGCCGCCCCCTCCCCCGCCCCTGCCCCCGGAGGCCTATGCGCCGTCCAAGCCGCAGACCGATTGGGCCGGGGTGGCGACGGCCGTCGTGGGTGGCGTCACCCAGGCGGTGGCGACGCTGGCCGAGGCCATCAAGGCCCGGCCCACCATGACCCTGAAAGATGCGCTGCCGGCCATCCCGGCGGTTCTCGCGGGCTTGAAGGAGGCCGGCGTGATCGGCCAGCCTCGGCTGACGCAGGCGGACCTTGTCGCCGCCGAGACGAAGGCCAAGCTGGACGCGCTCCTGTCCTCCCCCGGCGAGGATCCCATCGAGCAGTTCACCCGCTTTGCCGGCGTCCTCGCGCAATTCCAGCCGAAGGGCGCCACCCCCCGCGATTGGTTCGACGTCGCGGAAAAGGCCATCGACCGGCTTCCCGACATCGTGCGGGAGCTTCGGGAGGTCGCCGCCCCCGACGGGGGCCCGGCGGCGTCGGCCGGAGGGGTTCCGGTCGCCCTCCTGGAGATGCGGAAGGCGGTCC
>JALUFY010000024.1 GCA_027051995.1 Hyphomicrobiales bacterium | reverse complement strand
GCCTGCAGCAGCACCTTGTAGGGACGCGGGCCCCGTCAGCCTCGTCAGCCTGCCCGGCAGGAGCGCATCCGCCGCCGCGCCGCGCCCGCGCCCGCGTCCCTACAAGGTGCTGCTGCAGGCCGCCGCGCACATGGAGATCGCCCCGGCCTCGGCCCCGGCCACCGTCACCAATTTCGCCGGAGCCTCCGGCGCGCCGCATGACCAGATCGGCATGATCATCGCCAATACCGCGATGGAAGACCCCACGCTGCTGGAGACGCCCGCAACGCGGGCCCGCGCCGCGCGCCGCTATCCGCGCGTCAACCGCTCCGGCAAGGGCGATCTGGCCGCCGAGATCCGCATGGGTGAGGCCAAAGGCATCCCGCTCATCCAGCCGCTCGCCGCCTCCGCCGCGCCGCGTAAGGACAAGGGCTGGATGACCCGGCTTTACGCCTCGGTGCAGGGCATGATCCGCGCCAATGGCGCGCCCCAGCCCCTGACGCCGCCCGATGCGCCGCTGGCCGCCGCTCCCGCCGCCGATCCCCGGCTGACCGCCGCCAGCGAAAGCCAGCTGAGCCGCCGCATCGCCGCCTCCCGCGCCCATGCCGCCAGCATGCTGCCGCTGCCGGGCAATGGCGCGCGCCAAGCCGTCCAGCATGTCAACCGCTCCGGCAAGGGCGATCTGCTGAGCCGCCGCCCGCTGGCCCTCGCGCGCCGGGAGGCCGCCCTGAAGCCGCGCATCAGCGGCCTTGAGGACGCCCGCCCGGTGAGCTTCAAGTAGGCCCCGCGCGCCTCAGGGGCGAAGGAACACCCCCTCATCATGCCCGTGCAGACTTCCCGCTGGACCATTCTGCTCGCGGGCGATCTGCGCGCCACGCCCAGATTGAGAGAGCAGACCGCCGCAACACGCGCCATCGCCGCCGACGGCGGCATCCGCCATGCCCGCGCCCTCGAACTGACGCCGGAGCTGTGGATCGGAGATTTCGATTCCTCCAGCCCCAGCCTGCTACGTGAATATGCAAACATCCCACGGCAACCCCATCCGGCGGACAAGGACGCCACCGACGGGAAACTCGCCATTGATGAAGCCATCCGGCGCGGCGCGCGCCACATCATTCTTGCCGGAGCGCTCGGCGGGCGCATGGATCACGCCACGGCCATCCTCGCGCACATGACCGCCCTCGCGGCCGGCGGTTTGTCCATCATGGCCACCAGCGGAAAGGAAGAAGCCTGGCCGCTCATCCCGGGCGGCCATACGGTCAGCCTGCCCGCCGGAACAATTTTCTCCATCATCGGATTCACCACCTTGCGCGGTATTGCGCTGAAGGGCGCGAAATGGCCGCTGCGGAAGGCGGATATCCCCTTCGGCTCCACCCTCGGCGTATCCAACATCGCCGGAGAGGATTTGCAAATCAGCCTGGAAGAGGGAAGGGGCGTTCTGCTGGCGCAAATCGCCGGGGACTGAAAACCCGCGCGCTGATCAGCCGCCGCGTCTGGCCGGATAGACCTCGCCGCGATAGACGCCCCACAGAACCGGCTGCTCGATCCAGCCTTCATAATCGCCGATGCGCAGCCGGCACCAGCGGCCATCGCAGGAGACGACGCGCCCGATCACCCCGCCCTTGACACGCGCCACGGCGGCGGCGTCACTGCCGGGTTCCTCGCGCAGGACGAAATCCGCGCCCTT
>JALUFY010000023.1 GCA_027051995.1 Hyphomicrobiales bacterium | reverse complement strand
GGCTCCTCGGAGGCGGAGATGACGGCCACGGGCACGCCGGGATACTGGGCGCGCAGATAGATGAGGCCGGAAAAGCCCTGAACGCCGGGCATTTTCAGATCGAGCAGGATCAGATCGGTTTCGCCGGCCTTCTCCATGGCGGCGGTGACCTCTTCCAGATCGCCGGCCTCAACCAGCTCCGCGCCGGGCATGTCGCGCATCAGGATCTGCTTCAGGGCGTCCCTGAACAGCGGATGGTCGTCGGCGATGATGATCCGGTCAATGGCCATGCATTGTCCCCGCGCTGGCTCCTCATGCTGCATCAGGCCGCCCCCGCTGGCCCAAGTCTGGCGCAATTCATATACCAGTTTGGCCCGGCGCACAAACGGAGCCCTCTGGCGCGGGGTTGCGAATGGGCACAAATTACTCCTTTTTAATTGTGTTTTAATAATATCTCAATCTATACGTGTTTACCTTCCAGAAAGCATGGATTCCATTTTTAGGAGTGAAAAGAGTGATTCACAGTGGCACAGGCATGCCGTTAAATCCCGATTCAGATTTGTCCGTCAGGGTCTTCGCAGACGGGGCGAAAACCAATAACAACCGCCTCGATCGCACTCCGGGAATGCTGATCCCGGGGTTCACCATGAACAGGCGTTCAATAACGGACAAGAGTACGGAGTAATACAGATGACCAAGCTTTTCTCGAAGATCCTCGTGGCCGGCGCCGCCGCCGCCATGACCGCCGCGGCCGCGCACGCCGCCACCGCGACCAACACCTTCCAGGCCAGGATCACCATTCAGGCCGACTGCGAGGTCACCTCGCCGACCGATCTGGATTTCGGTACCTCGGGCCTGCTCAACAACAACATCGACCAGACCTCGACCTTCAATGTCAAATGCACGTCGGGCACCAGCTATGACATCGGCCTGAACGGCGGCACGACCTCCGGCGGCGACACCACCACGCGCAAGATGACGGACGGCTCCGGCAACACGGTGGACTACAAGATGTATTCCGACTCCGGCCGCTCGACCAACTGGGGCGACACCGTGGGCACCGACACCGTCAACGCCACGGGCACCGGCGTGGATCAGACCTACACCGTCTATGGCCGCGTGCCGCCGCAGGCCACGCCGCCGGTGGGCGACTACACGGATACCGTGACCATCACCGTCACCTACTAGTATCCGCCAACACGTTAATCACCAGCGAAACATCCGTTTTACCGGGGAGGGAAAAGGATGAAACACTACCGCTTTGCCTGCATTCCAGCGCTCATGCTCGCCATGACCGGGATGACGGCCAGCTCCGAAGCCGCGCAAATCCATGTGCGTCCGGTTCTGGTCGAGTTGCCGGCGCCGGCGTCCGCCGCGACGCTGACGCTGAACAACAGGGGCAAGGGGGTGGTGACCGCCCAGGTGCGGGTGTTTCGCTGGACACAGGTCAACGGCAAGGACAAGCTGACGCCGACGCGCGACGTCGTCGCCAGTCCGCCCCTGCTGCGCATGGCATCGGGCCGCGACAACGTGGTGCGCATCGTGCGCATCACGAAACGCCCGGTGAAGGGCGAAGAGAGCTACCGGCTGATCGTCGATCAGATCCCGGAGAAGAAGAAAAAGGGCGTCGGCGTTGTTTTCGCCGTGCGCTATTCCATCCCGGTGTTTTTCTATCAGCCAGGCGCCTCCAAGCCGAAGCTGTCCTGGAAAGCGGCGAAAAAGGGCCGCGACATCGTTCTGACTGCCCACAACTCCGGCGCGCGCCACGAGCGCATCGCCAAACTGAAAATCACGTCCACATCCGGCAAGACCCAGCTGCTGAGCCGGGGACTGGCCGGCTATGTGCTCGGCGGCTCCACGAAGGTGTGGACAAAGCCCGCGCGCATCAAGCTGCGCGGCGCCGTCACCATCAAGGGGCAGGGGATTCATGGGCCGATCAAGGCAAAGGCGCGGCTGCGCTAGGGAAAGGGTCACGCCTTTCCGCACAGCCCGCGGAACAGACGGAGCGCGAGGAGCCATTCTGGCTTTCGTTTTCGCGCTGGGGCTGATTCCGCCCGCCGCCCGGGCAGCCAATGCTCCGCTCCCGCAAGGAGGGCCGGCCGCCTCCGCGCAGCACCTCAACACAAACGGAAAAACAGACCTTCTGACAACTCAGGCCAAGGCCGACGCGCTTTCCGCGCGGGAGCCGGGCGCGCCTGACGTCACGCCCGCCTCGACGACCGGCCCGCCGCCCGATCCGGCGCTGGCCGATGGCGCGGCCACGCCCTACTTCCTGGAGGTCTTCATCAACGGCCAGCCGACGCGGCTGATCGGCGAGTTCCTGCGTCTGCCGGACGGCTCTTTCGCCTCCAGGGCGAAGGAGCTGCGGGAGCTTGGCGTCAATCCGCCCGCGGAGGCCGGGCCGGAAGACCTGATCAGCCTGAAGGACATCGGGGCCACGGCGCGCTATGACGAGGCGGCGCAGCGGATCGACATCACGCTCGATGACTCCAAGCGGGTGCGCAAGGTCTTCGACATGCACCAGAGCGCGAAGCAGCCGGAGGCGGATGCCTCCGGCACCGGCATGGTGCTGAACTATTCGCTGCTGGCCTCGGCCAAGGCCAACAAGGCGTTCGCGTCATCCAGCTTCGAGGGGGCTTCGGCCAACCTCGAAGGCTGGGTCTATTCGCCTCTGGGCACTGTGGCCACTTCCGGTTTCGTGCGCTCCGACAGCTTCAGGCGGGCCACATTCGTGCGCCTGGAGAGCAGCTGGCGCTACACGGACATCAAGCGCGCCATCTCCTATCAGATCGGCGACATGATCACATCGGGCCCCAACTGGAGCCGCCCGGTGCGCTTGGGCGGGGTGCGCGTATCACGCAACTTCAACCTGCGGCCCGACCTGGTGACCACTCCCCTGCCCTCGCTTTCGGGCACGGCGGCGGTGCCGACGACGGTGGACGTCTATCTGAACAACGTCAAGGTGCACAGCCAGGAGGTGGACGCGGGGCCCTTCACCATCACCAACATTCCGGCGATCTCCAGCTCCGGCGTGGCGCGGCTCGTCATGCGCGACGCGACGGGGCGCGAGACGGTGACGGAGCGCAGCTTCTATACATCGCCCAAGCTGCTGCGCGGCGATTTTCTCGAATTTTCCCTGGAGGCGGGCGCGCCACGGCTCGATTACGGCGTCAAGTCCTTCCACTACAGCCATTCTCCCGGCGGGGCGGCCTCCATCCGCTATGGCGTCTCCGACAAGCTGACGGTGCATGCGCACGCGGAGCTGGCGAAAAACCTGCAGCTTTTCGGCGGCGGCGCGACCGGCGTGCTCTTCGACAAGGTGCTGGTGAGCGCCGCCGGGGCCGTTTCGCACAGCGCGAGGGGCACGGGTTTCCTGAGCTACGGCGCGTTCGAAACCCGGTTCGGCGATTTCAGCATCAACGCCAGCAGCCAGAGGGTGTTTGGCGATTACGCCGATCTGGCGGCCATCTCGGCGCCGGCCAGCCCGGCGGGCTCCGGCGTCTCCACGGCGGACGACTTCCCGCGCGCGCTGGACAGCGTCTCCATCGGTTACGCCCTGCCCAATCTGGGCGGCGGCGTCTCGCTCAATTTCCTGCACGCGAAAAGCCGCTCGCAGGGCACGACGAACACCCTGTCTCTGACCTACAATCAGCGTTTGTGGAGAGGCATCAGCTTCTACGCCACGGCCTTTACCGATCTCAAGCATCCTGACAAGCCCAGCATCTTCGCCGGCATCACCATCCCGCTGGGCGGCGGCAATGGCACGGCCTCGGCGGGCGCCTCCTATGACGAAGCGGGCAAATACCGGGCCACGGCGAGTTATTCCAAACCCCTGAAGCAGAAGAACGGCTCGGTGGGCTGGCGGGCGCGCGTCACCTATGGCGATCTGAATTCGGCGGAAGCCTCGCTGGCCTGGCGCACGTCCAAGGCCACGGTGCGCGGTTCGGTCATGCAGATAAACCGCAACACGCTGGGGCGGGTGAGCGCCGATGGCGCGGTGGTGATCGCCGGCGGCGGCGTTTTCGCCAGCAACCGGATTCACGACTCCTTCGCCGTGGTCAAGACGGGCGCGCCGGGGGTGCTGGTGCGCTATGAAAACCGCCCCGTGGGCAAGACGGACGGCAGCGGACGGATCCTGATCCCGACGCTGCGCTCCTTCGAGCGCAACAAGATTTCCATTGATCCGGAAACCCTGCCGGTGGACGCCACGATCCCGCGGGACAAGGCCTTCGTCGTGCCGCGCGACAGGGCGGGCGTGACGGTGGATTTCGGCATCAAGGCGCACAGCCAGGCGGCCCTTGTCACCTTCGTGGACGAAAAAGGCAAGCCGCTGGCGGTGGGCAGCGAAGTGAAGCTGCAAGGCGCGGAGGAGACTTTCGTCGTGGGCTATGACGGCGAAGCCTATCTCAAGGGGCTGCAAAGCGCCAATACGGTGATCGTCTCCGATGGCGAGAAAAGCTGCAGGGCCGCCTTCGATTTCGCGCCGAAGCCCGGCGAGCAGGTGAGCATCGGGCCGGTGAAATGCACGCCCATCGCGGAACAGGCGCGGGAAGACCCGGCGCGCCCGGCGGATGCGCAAGAGATGCCGGACGAAGCGAAGGTTCCCGGCGAAGGCTGACCCGCGCGGCTCCGGTCTGCTCCCGGTATGCTATAAATTGGGCGAATCTCCTGTTTCGGCGGCTGGCGGAGAAGTGGCGGCGTGCATCCGGTCATCAAAATCATCCTGCAACGGCTGGCCCTGGGGGTCTTTTCCCTGCTGGCGGTGTCGGTGGTGATCTTCTCGGCCATGGAGATGCTGCCCGGCGATTACGCCCGCTCCATTCTCGGGCAATCGGCGACGCCGGAAGCGGTGGCGCAATTGCGGCGCGAACTGGCGCTGGATCAGCCGGCGCCGAAGCGCTATCTGCGCTGGCTCTCCGGGGCGGCGCGGGGCGATTTCGGCACATCCTTCTCAGGGCGAGGAGAAGGGGCGGGGCGGCCGGTGGCCAAGCTGGTGCTGCCTAGGCTTGCCAATACGCTGATGCTGGCGGCCCTTGCGGCGGCACTGGCCATTCCGCTGGCGCTGGGGCTTGGGTTGCTGGCGGCGATGAACCGGGGGCGCTTCGTTGACAAGGCGCTCAATACGCTGGCGCTGATGCTGGCGGCCATGCCGGAGTTTCTCATCGCCTATGTGCTGATCTACTGGCTCTCGGCGCGCGCCGGACTATTGCCGCCGCTGGCCAACATCAACGCCGGCATGGGCTGGGGAGAGACACTGGAGCGGCTGATCATGCCGGTGCTGACCCTCTCTTCCGTGGTCATGGCGCACATCCTGCGCATGACGCGCGCCTCCGTCTCGGAGCTGTTCGGCCGCCCGTGGATGGAAACGGCGCTGCTCAAGGGCCTGCCCAGGGCGCGGCGGGTGACGCATCACGCCCTGCCCAACGCCTGGGGGCCGGTGGTCAACGTTCTGGCCTTCAATATCGCCTGGCTGATTACCGGAGTGGTCGTCACAGAGGTGGTCTTCGTCTATCCCGGCATCGGCCAGCTCATGGTGGACGCGGTGCGGGCGCGCGACATCCCCGTGGTGCAGGCCTGCGCGCTGATCTTCGCCGCCGTCTATATCGGCCTGAACCTGCTGGCCGACATCATCGCCATCATCACGAACCCGAGGCTTCTGCATCCGAAATGATCCGCCTGAACCGGCCATTTTCACGCAATCGCGGCGCGGCGGGCGCGCCGGTGGAGCCATTGCGCGCGCTGGCGGCCTTCATCGTGTGGCTTTATGTGCTCACCGCCCTTTTCGCGCCGCTGCTGGCCCCTTACGGCGAGGCGCAAATTACCGGCGAACCCTTCATGCCCTGGAGCGCCCGGCACTGGCTGGGCACCGATCAGCTGGGGCGGGATTTTCTCTCGCGGCTGATCTTCGGAATACGCAATTCGCTGGGGCTGGCGGTGGCGGTGACGGCGCTGTCCTTCCTGGCGGGCGGCTTTCTCGGCCTGCTGGCGGCGGCGGGCGGGCGCGTCATTGATCAGGTCCTCTCGCGCCTGGTGGATGTGCTCATGGCCCTGCCGGCGCTGATCTTCGCGCTCATGCTGCTGGCCATCTCCGGCACCGGGGCCGTGCAGCTGATTTTCGTCATCGCGGCGCTGGACGCAACGCGGGTGTTCCGCCTGACGCGGGCGCTGGCGATGCGCGAGGCGGCGCTGGAATACGTGGAGGCGGCCCGGCTGCGCGGCGAGAACATCCTGTGGATCATGGGGCGCGAAATCCTGCCCAACATGACGGGGCCGCTGCTGGCGGAGATGGGGATGCGCTTTTCCTTCGTCTTCCTGACCATCGCCACGCTGTCCTTCCTCGGGCTTGGCCTTCAGCCGCCGGCGGCCGATCTGGGCTCCATGGTGCGCGAGAACGCCACGCTGATCACCTATGGCGATTTC
>JALUFY010000022.1 GCA_027051995.1 Hyphomicrobiales bacterium | reverse complement strand
CTTCAGCCCGGCGTCCTCAAGCCCGGCCATGACCAGCTTGCGCAGGTTCTCCGCCGCCGGGGCCTGAAGGCCCGCCGGGATTTCCTCGGAGAAGAGTTCGATGAGAAGCCCGCTCATGACGCCGCCTCCGTCTTTTCGCAGCCGCCGCCGGCTTTCGTTCTGGCCCAGGCTTCGCAGCAGCCCTTGGCCATGGCGCGCACGCGCAGGATATAGGCCTGCCGTTCGGTGACGGAGATGACGCCGCGCGCGTCCAGCAGGTTGAAGATGTGCGAGGCCTTGATGCACTGGTCATAGGCCGGCTGGGCCAGAAGGTGGCATGCGCCCTTGCCGCCCTCCTCAAGCAGCCTTTGGCATTCGGCCTCGGCGTCGTTGAAATGGCGCAGGAGCATCTCCGTATCCGCGTATTCGAAGTTGTAGCGCGAATATTCCTGTTCGGCCTGCAGGAAGACATCGCCATAGGCGACGCGGTCTGAGCCCTCCAGACCATTGAAGTTCAGGTCATAGACGTTGTCCACCCCCTGCACATACATGGCCAGCCGCTCCAGCCCGTAGGTGAGCTCGCCGGAGACGGGATCGCAGTCCAGCCCGCCGACCTGCTGAAAATAGGTGAACTGGCTGACCTCCATGCCGTCGCACCAGACCTCCCAGCCCAGGCCCCACGCGCCCAGGGTGGGGCTTTCCCAGTCGTCCTCGACGAAGCGGATGTCATGCTCCAGCGGATCGATGCCTATGGCGGCCAGCGAGCCGAGATAGAGCTCCTGAAGATTGTCCGGCGAGGGCTTAAGGATGACCTGATACTGATAATAATGCTGGAGGCGGTTGGGATTTTCGCCATAGCGGCCATCGGAAGGGCGGCGGCAGGGCTGCACGTAGGCCGCCTTCCACGGCAGCGGGCCGATGGAGCGCAGCGTTGTGGCCGGGTGGAAGGTGCCCGCGCCCACCTCCATGTCATAGGGCTGAAGGATCACCGCGCCATGCCCGGCCCAGTAGCCGTGCAGCGTCAGTATGAGATCCTGAAAGGATTTTTTCGGGTTCAGCGCCCCTTTGGCGTCGCTCATTGTGGATCAGGCCCTCGATGCCTCTGGCAGGGTTCAGGGTTGTGGAATCTGGCGCGAAACTAGGGGCAGCGCGGCTGAAGGTCAATCATCGGATGGCTGATAGACGCCGGTTTCCGGGTCTTTTTTCAAGGTCACGGTTTCATCCGCCGGCTTTTCGTCCCGCGCAGCGCCGCCGCGCGGCTTTTCAATGCGGTCGCGCAGACGGGCCTCGCGCTCGCGCATGAACTTGAAGGTCATGAAAACAAGCGCCAGAAGAAGCAGCGCGATGACGAGTTTTCCCAGCATTGGCGTCACGTCCTGATTTTCAGCGCAGCGGCAGGGCCGCCCCATCGCGCAGAATGGCCACGGCCTGGCGCGTCGATGCGCCGTCTTCCCCGTGCAGCACGATTCCCGGCAGCAGGCGCATGGGGGCGCGTGAGCCCTTGACGCCCTGCACGATCACCCGCGAGGCGGGGTCATGGCGTCTTGGATACACGGGCTTGACGGCGATGTCACCCATGCCGCGCGAAAAGGCCGCCAGAAGGCGCGGCAGGGAGGCGGCGGGATGGATGATGGTGACCGTGCCGCGCGTCTTCGTCATGACGCTCAGCGCCTTGATCCACAGCTCGAGATCGCCGGGAGCGAAGGCGCTGGCCCCGGCGCGGCGCAGGGAGGGCGAAGGCGTGATCGCGCCATGCTCGTAATAGGGCGGATTGGCGAAGGCGTGATCGAAGCCGCCATGGCGCGGCCAGCGGGCCAGATCATGGCGGGTGGCCTGTCGCACATCGCCGTGCATGACGCGCAGGGCGGCGGAGAGATTGTTGCGCATGGCGTTCCTGTCCGCCAGCATGGCGCTGGCCACGTCCCGCTCCACGCCGGTGATGCGCACGCCGGGCGCGCGGGCGGCCAGGCACAGAGCGGCCACGCCGGGGCCGGTGCCAGCCTCGAAGACCTT
Source organism: Hyphomicrobiales bacterium (assembly GCA_027051995.1). Taxonomy (GTDB): domain Bacteria; phylum Pseudomonadota; class Alphaproteobacteria; order Rhizobiales; family Aestuariivirgaceae; genus Thermopetrobacter. Next base: position 4,412 of record JALUFY010000022.1, on the reverse strand, counting down.
GTCCCCCTCCTCCGCCGGCACGGCGGCGGCCACGAGAACTGAATCCACGCCGGCGCGAAAGCCCTTTTTGGGTTGCAGAATACGCAGGCGGCCGCCCAGAAACCCGTCATCGGTGAGCAGATCGTCCTGTTGCCCGCCGGTCATGATCCGGGCTCCGTCAAGTGCTCGCGGATGTCCATCAGGGCGGCGCGGGCCTTGCCGATGTCCTCATCCGCCACCATCAGGCGGCGCGGAAAGGCGCAGATGGAGCCCTCCAGGGCGGAGATGTTCTGATCGAAGACATAGCTCTCCACCCCCTCCCCGGCCAGCCGGTGGCGGGCGTAGGAGAGCAGAACCGGATCATTGGTTTTCAGCACTTCCAGCATCAGCAGCGCTTGCCTCTCAACGCGGCCATCCTAACAGGCGCGGGCGGCGGCGGCCATAGGCCGCGCTTGCTGGCGGTGGAATTTGCCCGTATAGGATAGGCGAAAGTTCGTGGCGGGCGGGCGCGCGCCCGCGAGACATGGGGAAAGGGCCGGTCATGGGAGTTGTCTTGCCGTTTGGCGACAAGGACGGGGGAAAGGCCTCGCTGCAACCGCTTCTGGATCTCGTTCAGCCGGACATGGGCAGGATAAACGAGACCATTCTGGCGCACGCCCATTCGCACGTGGACATGATCCCGGAGCTGGCCGGGCACCTGATCAACTCCGGCGGCAAGCGCCTGCGCCCCATGCTGACGCTGGCGGCCTCGCGCATGCTGGGCTACGAAGGCGACGATCACATCAAGCTGGCCACGGCGGTGGAGTTCATGCACACCGCGACGCTGCTGCATGACGACGTGGTGGACGAAAGCGACTGGCGGCGCGGGCGCAAGGCGGCGCGGCTGATCTGGGGCAATCAGGCCTCGGTGCTGGTGGGCGACTATCTGCTCGGACAGGCCTTCAAGATGATGGTGGAGACGGGCATTCTGGAGGCGCTGCGCATTCTCTCCAACGCGGCTTCCGTGATCGCCGAGGGCGAGGTGCTGCAACTGGCCGCGCAGCATGACGTCTCGACCACCGAGGACGCCTACATGAAGGTGATCGACGCCAAGACGGCGGCCCTGTTCTCCGCCGCCGCCGAGCTGGGCGCGGTGGTGACCAGGCGCCCGCGCGAGGAGCAGCAGGCGCTGGAATCCTACGGGCGCAATCTGGGCGTGGCCTTTCAGCTTGTCGATGACGCGCTGGACTACGCCGGCGAGCAGGACAAGCTGGGCAAGGCGGTGGGCGACGACTTCCGCGAAGGCAAGACCACCCTGCCAGTGGTGCTCTCCTACAGGCGCGGCACGCAGGATGAGCGCGCCTTCTGGAAACGGGTGATGGAAAAGGGCGAGCAGAACGAGGGCGATCTGGAGCGGGCGCTCAAGATCATGGACAAATACAACGCCATTTCCGACACCATCGAGCGGGCCCGCCACTACGGCGCCATCGCCCGCGACGCCATGGCCATCTTCCCCGAAAGCCGGGAGCGCGAGGCGCTCATCGAAGCGGTGGATTTCTGCATCGCGCGGGTCAGTTAGGGGCCTGACATTTATCCAGTGAAACCCGGGAAACATTCCCGGTGTTGCCGCTCCCCTGACAAGCGCGGGGCTCAGGGAATATTTTTCAATAATATCAAATGCTTCCGTCATGCCCGGCCTTGTGCCGGGCATCCAGGGCGGCTTGCGCCTCCTGTCGTGGCGGCGGCTGTGGCGCTCCTTGCATCGGGGTGAAAGTGGACACGAACGGAAGGGGCGCCATACGGCACTGACAAGTTTTGGGCCACGTTTGGAGCTTCACGCTTTCGCATGTGCTTTTGGCCCTGGATTGCCGGGACAAGCCCGGCAATGACGATTATGTAATTATATCAATGAGTTATGAGTTTTACCGAGCAAGGGGCGGCGGCCTTCAGCGCGGGATTTCGATATTGGCGTAGGGGCCCGCGCGGCGCGCCGCCCAGTCCCAGTAGAGCAAAAGCATCCAGGCCTTGCCGGTGGAGAGCACATCGAACATGGCCTGCAATTCCTCACCGTCCCTGGCGGAATCCACCGGCGAGGCGGGCGAGGCGATGAGGCGGGCGATGATCTGCGGGAAAACCGTGCGCGAATAGCCCAGGGCCTTGACCATGACGGCCAGGGGCTCGCCGGAGGCGTCGGCGATGACGCGGGCGCACAGGGACTGATCCAGGCCGGAGAGGCGGGCCATGTTGTGGGCGGCGGATTCCAGATCGCCCTCGATGATCAGCTCGATCATGGATTCGGTGCGCATGACCCTGTCCTCGCGCGGCAGGGCGGGACGGTCCGGCAGGGCGATGTTCAGCAGCTTGCCCAGCATGCCCGAATCACCGAGAAAGCGCGACAGCACATGGCGGCGCTGGGCGGGGGCGAGATACCAGAACAGCTCGAAGGCCACGGTGGCGGGGAGGTCTTCGCGGGTGGCCATGGGGGCGCGCAGGGCGGGGTTGTCCCGCGCCAGACTCAGCAGACGCCAGAAGGTGCCCTCGTGGATGGCGGCCAGCCTGTTGCGCAATAGCCGCATGGCGGTCTCCGCGCCGCCGTGGCGCACCAGGGCGTCGCTGAGCGCGGTGGTGATGTTGCGGCGGCGCACCACATGGCGCAGCTCTTCCGGATTTTCCTTCGCGACGATATCGAGCAGCGCGCGTTCGGGAATGCGCGCATCCGCGAGCACCTGGCCTGTGACATCCGGCAGGCCGCAGGCGAGCACGGCGTTGAGCAGCGGCAGCGGCGGTCTTTCCATCAGGCACAGCCGCCTGCCCAGGGCGGCGTAAATGCGCGGCGTGGCGACCTTCGGCAGCAGCATGAGCAGGGCATCGGCGGCCAGGGCGCGCTCCTGCGGCTGGGCGGCGCTGTCGGGCATGCCCATGACATCCAGAAGAGTGTGCAGAGCGTCCATCAGGCGCGCTCTATCCAGCGCTTCGTCCACCGGCGGAGCGGGCTGCTCCGGAGCCGCTTGTTCCGGCGCGGGTGTCTCGGACACGGCAGATTGATCCGGAGCCGCGGGCGGCGGTGTGTTCTGTTCCGGCGTTGCGGGTGGAACGGACGCGGCGGGCTGCTCCGGCTCGGCGGGCTGCTCCGGCGCGGCGGGCGGCTGCGGCATGGCGGGCGGCGCAAGCTCCGCAGGCTGCTCCGGCATGCTCTGCTCCGGCATGCTCTGCTCCGGCATGCTCTGCTCCGGCATGGTGGCAGGAGGCATGACCGGCGCGGAGGGCGGCATCCGTGGCGGTTCCGGCATGTGCGGTTGCGACGTCTGCATGGCCGGAGGCGCGGGCGGCATCGCCGGGGCGAAGCCGGGAGGCTGTGTCACGGGCGCGGATGGCGCTTCCGGCGCGGGCGGTTGCGGCGGCTGCATGGCCTGAGGCGCAGCGGGGGACTGCGGCATGAACTGTCGCGGCGCGTCCGCTGGCGGCATTGGCGGCGCTGGCGGTTGCGGCGGCTGCATGAGCGGGGGCGCGCCCCAGGGTGCGGAAGGCGCGGCGGATTGTGGCGGAACAGGCTGCGCGGGGGGCCGCGCATCAGCGGGCCGGGTTCCGGCGGCTTCGTGCAACGGAGCCTGTGGTATGGCGCCGAAGGCCTGTTGCAGACGCTGCTGCATGGCCGCCGCCGGGGATGGCGCGGCGGCCTCTTCCCCGGGCCGTGGCGCTTCGCCGCCGGGCGCGGGCGCGCCGGGCGGGGAAGGATATGGCGGAATTCCTGTGCCGTTGGCGTCTGTCACGGGCCGCGCACCACTCACACTGCAAAGGCCGCCAGCGGCATGCTTAACCGCTGGTTGCACACATCACTAAAACTCTCCTTGCCTGTTTCTAGCAACGACCCGTGAAGAAGAGTTTAATTCCGCGCGGCGGAGGACATGGAGAGAATATGGAGATGAAAACGGTTTTCCCGCCGCGCCGGGCGGGCTATGCTTGGCGCATGACCACGCATGACAAAGACTCCCGCCTGACGCCGGAGCAATACCGCGTAACGCAATTGTGCGGCACCGAAGCCCCCTTTTCGCATCCCTACAATGGCGAAAAGCGCGCCGGAACCTATGCCTGCGTGTGCTGCGGCGCGCCGCTGTTCTCCTCTTCGGCAAAGTTCGAGTCCGGCTCCGGCTGGCCGAGCTTCTTCCGCCCCGTCTCGGATGACGCCATCCGCGAGATCGAGGACACAAGCCACGGCATGCGGCGCATCGAGACGCGCTGCGCGGCCTGCGGGGCGCATCTTGGCCATGTCTTTCCCGACGGCCCCGCGCCCACGGGCCTGCGCTTTTGCATCAATGGCGCGGCGCTCGTTTTCACCCCGGAGGATGAAGAGGACGGCGAAGAGGACCCCTCATGAGCAAAATTACCCCGCCGAGGGCCGAAAAGCGCCCCCACACCACCACCTGGCACGGCATCGAGCTGCATGACGATTACGC
>JALUFY010000021.1 GCA_027051995.1 Hyphomicrobiales bacterium | reverse complement strand
CTGGATTGCCGGGACGGAGCCCGGCAATCCAGGGCGGCAAACGAATGAGTGTGCGGCTCTGGATGCCCGGCACGGGGGGCGGGCATGACGGGAGAGGGTGTATGTCACTCCAACGTTCCCGCCCTCCCCTCGTCATTGCCGGGCTTCGTCCCGGCAATCCAGGGCGGAATGTCCGGGTGTTGATGACGGGGCGGATTTTGCCTCTTGCATCTGGCATATCAAGCTGTCATATATCGGTTCAGCATATGCAATACCGGTACATATCGGATCGAGAGGACATCCATCATGGCGATGAACGTGCGCACTTTGTGTCTCGGCATTCTTTCCATGCGGGAGGCGACGGGATACGAGATCAAGAAGATGGTCGAGGACGGGGTGTTTTCGCATTTCATCGATGCCTCCTTCGGCTCCATCTATCCGGCGCTGGCGCAGATGCTGCGCGAGGGGCTGGTTTCGGTGCGCGCCGAGGAGCAGCAGGGCAAGCCGGGGCGCAAGGTCTATTCCATCACGCCGGAGGGGCGCGCCGCCTTGCGCGCGGCGGTCAACACCGATCCGGCGCGCGACAAGTTCAAGAGCGAATTCCTCTTTCAGATGCTGTTTCTCGATCAGATCGATCCCAGCCATCTGGCCGTCATCTATGACGCCTATCTGGAGGAGCAGGAGGCGGAGCTGGCGCGCATCGAGGACTGCGCCGGCGAGATCGACGAGGGGCCGGGCGCGCAATTCGTGCAGGATTACGGCCGCACCATGATGACCACGGCCATCCGCTTTCTGCGCGAGAACCGCGCGGCCATGCTGGATATATTCGCCGAGAAGGCGAAGGAGGAGGCCGGATCATGAAACGCTCATGGATCTGGGCCGGTTTCTTCGCCCTCGCCTCCGTGGCCTGGCTGGCCAGCGGCGAAATCCGCCTGGGCGCGCAACAGCGCCCGCCCGCCGGGGAGGCGCGGACGGCCCAGGCCGCCAAACCGGCAGGGGAAGAGCCCTTCAAGGTGGAGGTCATCACCGCCCATGTGACGCCCCGGCGGGCGCGATTGAAACTGGCGGCCCATACGGAGGCGTCCGAGGCCGTCATGGTGCGCGCGCGCACCGGGGGCGAGGTGCTGGAAACACCGGGCCGGGAAGGCGCGGCGGTGCGCAAGGGCGATGTCCTGTGCCGTCTGGACGAAGGCCCGCGCCCGGCGCGGCTGGCGGCGGCCCGGGCGGCGGCGGCCAGCGCGCGGCGCGACTACGAGGCGGGCAGGAAGCTCTTCGCCGGCAGACACATCCCGGAATCGCGGCTGAAGCAGCTCAGGGCGCTGCTGGATACGGCGCTGGCGCAGGTGCGGCAATACGAGCTTGATCTTTCCTATACGGTGATCCGCGCGCCCATCTCCGGTATTTTGGCGAAGCAGATGGCCAAACAGGGCGATCTGTTGACCCCCGGCAACCCCTGCGCGCGCATCGTGGCGCTTGATCCGCTGAAAGTCATCGCCAACGCCTCCGAACGCGAGGTTGGCGGCATCCGCATGGGCCAGAAGGCCACGGCGCGGCTGATCACCGGACAGAAGCTGCAAGGGACGATCAGCTATATCGCCCCGCAAGCCGATCCGGCGACGCGCACCTTCCGCGTGGAATTGACGGTGCGAAATCCCGGCGGCGCGGCGCGCGCCCAGGTGACGGCCGATCTCGTCATCCCCCTGCCGGCGCGCCCGGCGGCGCTTGTGCCGCTGGCGGCGGTGATCCTCGATGACAACGGGGCGCTCGGCGTGCACGTGGCCGGGCCGGATGGCGTGGTGGCCTTTTATCCGGTGAAGGTGCTGCGCGAGACGCGCCGGGGGGCGTGGGTCTCCGGCGTGCCCGATGGCGCAAAAGTGATCGTTTCGGGGCAGTATTACGTGCTGCCGGGGCAGAAGGTGAAGGCCGTTCCCTTTACACCTCTGAAGGAGAACCGCTCATGACGCGGGCGCTGGAGAGGATCCTGCGCCGGCCGAGACTGGTGCTGGCGGTGCTGCTGGCGGCGCTGGCCTTCGGCGTCGCCTCATACGTCAACATCCCCAAGGAGGCGCGGCCCGACATTCAGGTGCCGGTGTTCTACATCTCCATCGCCCTGCCCGGCATCTCGCCGGAGGACGCCGAGCGGCTGCTGGTCAAGCCCATGGAGACGCAGCTGCGCGGGCTGGAGGGGCTGAAGGAGATCACCGGCATCGCCTCGCAGAACCATGCCGGGATCATTGTGCAGTTCGAGCCGGAGGTGGACGCTGGAGAGGCGGCGCAGAAGGTGCGCGAGAAGGTTGATCTGGCCAAGCCCGATCTGCCGGAAGACGCCGAGGAGCCGCAGATCAACGAGGTCAACTTCTCGCTCTTTCCCTCCATCATGGTGGTGCTTTCCGGCAACGTGCCGGAGCGCACGCTCTACCGCCACGCCAAGAAGCTTCAGGACGCCATCGAGGCCATCCCGACGGTGCTGGAGGCCAATCTCTCCGGCCAGCGCGAAGAGTTGCTGGAAATCATCATCGACGAACTGAAGCTGGATTCCTACGGCATCACCCAGGGCGAGCTGATCCGGGCGGTGCAGAGCCACAACCAGCTGGTGGCGGCCGGGGCCATCGACGCCGGCGGCGGGCGCTTCACCATCAAGGTGCCGGGGCTGTTCCAGACGGCGCGCGATGTGTATGATCTGCCCATCAAGAGCGCGGGCGGCAAGGTGGTGACGCTCTCCGACGTCGCCACCATCCGCCCCACCTTCAAGGACCGCACCCAATACGCGCGCTTCAACGGCCGCCCGGCCATCTCGCTGGGCGTGGTCAAGCGCGTGGGGGCCAACATCCTGGCCACCAACAAGGAGGTGCGCAAGGTGGTGCTGGCGGCCACCAGGGGCTGGCCGAAGACCATTCACGTGGATTTCGCCTTCGACGAATCGACGCGCATCGGCACGGTCATCGGCTCGCTGGAAAACTCCATCATGACGGCCATCATCCTGGTCATGGTGATCTGCGTGGCCGCCCTTGGCGTGCGCTCGGCGCTGCTGGTGGGGGTAGCCATTCCCGCCTCCTTCATGATCGCCTTCGCCTTCGCCGGGCTGACGGGCCGGACGATGAACAACATGATGCTCTTCGGTCTGGTGCTCACCGTCGGCATGCTGGTGGATGGGGCCATCGTCATCGTCGAATACGCCGACCGCAAGATGGCCGAGGGCCTGAGCGCGCGCGACGCCTATATCGCGGCGGCCAGACGCATGTTCTGGCCGGTGACCTCCTCCACCGCGACGACGCTGGCGGCCTTCCTGCCCATGCTGTTCTGGCCCGGCGTATCGGGCAAGTTCATGTCCAACCTGCCGGTGACGGTGGTCATCGTGCTGTCGGCCTCTCTGCTCACCGCGATGATCTTTCTGCCCGTTCTGGGCGGAGTGTTCGGGCGGCGGCCGGCGGACGCCAGCGGCGCAGTGGCGCGCCTGGGCGGGGCGGAACATGCCGATCCGAGGAAAATGCCAGGCTTGACAGGTTTTTACGCGCGGATGCTGGCGCGATTCATCAACTATCCGCTGCCGGTCATCATCGCCGCCACCGTGGTGCTTGGCGGCATCTTCGCGGCCTATGCGAAGCACAATTACGGGGTGGAGTTCTTCGTCAACACCGAGCCGGAAAAGGCCTTCGTCTATATCCGCGAAAAGGGCAATCTGCCGGTGGAGGAGAAGCTGCGCCTGGTGCGCGCCGTGGAGCGCCAGGTGATGCGGGTGAAGGGCCTGAAAACGGTGGTCGCGCTGGCCGGATCGCCGGGCCCTTCCGGCATCGGATCGGGGGCCTCGCTGGATCAGCCAAAAGACGCCATCGGGCGCATCACCGTGGAGCTCAAGCCGCTGAGGGAGCGCCGCCCCGGCAAGGAGATTCTGGACGAAATCCGCGCCCGCGTGGCCACCGTGCCCGGCGTGCTGACGGAGGTGGACAAGTTCAAGGACGGCCCGCCGACGGGCAAGGACATCCGCCTGCAGGTGCGCGCGGAGAGCTACGCGCTGGCCAACGCGATGGCGGCGAAGGTGCGCGATCACATGGAGCGCGGGATGCGCGGGCTGAAGGAGATCGAGGACGAACGCCCCCTGCCCGGCGTCGAATGGGTGCTGCACGTGGACCGCGAGGAGGCCGGGCGCTACGGGGCCAATGTGGTGTCACTGGGGGCGCTGGTGCGGCTGGTGACCAATGGCGTGCTCATCGGCACATACCGCCCGGACGGCTCGGACGACGAGGTGGATATCCGGGTGCGCCTGCCGAAGGGCGAGCGGGCGCTTGAGAAGCTGGATTCGCTGCGCCTGATCACGAAGGCCGGACTGGTGCCGGTGCGCAACTTCGTCAAGCGCGAGATGCGCCCGAGAGTGGACACCATCGTGCGCAAGGACGGCAAGTTCTCCGTCTTCGTGAAGGCCAACGTAAAGGAAGGGTTGCGCAAGGATCTGAAGGTCAAGGAGCTGTCAAGATGGCTGGCGGCGCAAAGCTGGCCTGCCGGGGTGAGCTTCAAGTTCCGCGGCGCGGACGAGGAGAAGCAGAAATCCGCCGCCTTTCTCAAGAAGGCCCTGCTGGCCTCCATCTTCATCATGTTCCTGATCCTGGTGGCGCAGTTCAACAGCTTCTATCACACCTTTCTGACTCTCTCGACGCTGGTCATGTCGGTGGCCGGAGTGCTGCTGGGCATGCTGGTGATGAAACAGCCGTTTTCGGTCATCATGACGGGCACCGGCGTCATCGCGCTGGCGGGCATCGTGGTCAATAACGCCATCGTGCTCATCGACACCTATCATCTGAACATCGCGCGTGGATTCGCCCCACGCGAGGCGGCGCTGCAAACGGCGGTGCAGCGGCTGCGGCCGGTGATGCTGACGACGGTGACCACCATCTTCGGGCTTTTGCCGATGATGTTCGAGTTCAACGTGGACTGGATTCACCGCTTCGTGGGCATCGGCAGCGAGATTTCATCGTGGTGGGTGCAGCTGGCCACCGCGCTGGTCTTCGGCCTCGGCTTCGCCACCCTGCTCACCCTGGTGCTGACCCCGGTGCTGCTGGCCGCACCCTCGGTATGGCGCGACGGATGGCGAAAGCTTCGCAAGCGCCTGTCTCGCAAGGGAAAAGCGGACGGAGACGGCGGGAGCGGGAAGGAACCGGAGGGCAATTCCTCCCCCTCCCCCGCGCCACTGCCGGAAGCGGCGCAGTAGGCATTAACCGGGGGAGCCGCCGCCAGCTGCAACCCCTGCAAAAGGCGCGGTGGTTTCCCAGAAAAATTCAAAGCCGGTCTGGCGGCGGAAAACAATGTGTTTCCAGCACAGGGACTGCGCGCCTTCCGCTCCTTCCTTATTGTGCGCGGCTGGCGAAGCCCTTTCGTGGAGCGATGATTAATCTCTTCCGTCATACCCGGCCTTGTGCCGGGTATCCAGGGCGGGTTGCTCCGCCGGTCATGGTGACGGCTGCGGCGCTCCTTGCAGCGGGTGAAAAAGGATAGAACAGAAGGGGCGCTATACGGAGCCGGCTCCGCCTTGGAACATGAAAGGCGCTTTCACTCGCCTGCATGAGCTCTTGGCCCTGGATTGCCGGGACAAGCCCGGCAATGACGTTTATTTAATTATATCTGATACTTATACTGTTATCCAAGAATGAATTTGCCTCCTGCTTTCGCGATTTTCTCTGGACACAACGACGCGAAAACCGGGGTTATTTCCCGTTTGATTCCGCCGCCGCCTCTTCGGCAGCCTTCAGGGCGTCATTGGCCTTGTGCTCCTTCCAGCTTCTCCATGCGTATGGCAGGGAAATAACATAGGCCAGCGAGGCCAGAAGCATGAGCGTCCAGGGGAAGGAGATCAGCAGGATCAGGGCGAAGACAAGGCCGGCGAGGATCCACAGCACCCATTCGCGCGGGATGCGGCTGGACATGGTCTTGCCGGAGAATGTCGGCAGGCGCGAGATCATGCCGAAGGCCACCAGCAGCACCCAGGGCAGAACCGCCGGGGCGATGGTGTGCCCGTCCGGGGCGATGCCGAGAAAGCCCAGATACATGGGCGATATGGCCAGAAGCGCGCCGGCGGGAGCGGGGATGCCGGTGAAGAAGCCCTTGTGCCAGGCAGGCGCGTCCGGATCATCGAGCATGACGTTGAAGCGCGCCAGCCTGAGCGCGCAGGCGATGGCCAGCGCAAGGGCGGCGATCCAGCCCAGGTTCTTCAGCGCGTTGAGCGACCACAGATAGATCAGCACGCCGGGGGTGACGCCGAAGTTGACGAAATCGGCCAGCGAATCCAGCTCCGCGCCGAAGCGCGAGGCGCCCTTGAGCAGACGGGCGATGCGCCCGTCCATGGCATCCAGCACGGTGGCCAGAATGACCGCGCCGACGGCCAGCTCGAAACGGCCCTCGATGCCCAGGCGGATCGCGGTGACGCCGGAACAGACG
>JALUFY010000020.1 GCA_027051995.1 Hyphomicrobiales bacterium | reverse complement strand
TTGTTTTCGCCACCATTCTGGGGTTCATCGTCGGCATCATGCGGTTGTCCAAAAACTGGGTGATTGCCAAGCTGGCCGCCGCCTATGTGGAAGTGTTCCGCAACATCCCGCTGCTGTTGCAGATCATCGTCTGGTACAAGGTGGTGCTGGGGCCGCTGCCGGGGCCGCGCCAGTCCATCGCCCTGGGCAGCTTTTTTCTCAACAACCGCGGCGTCTATTCGCCCAAGCCCATTTTCGCCGACGCCTGGTGGTTCGTCGTCGCCGCCTTTTTCGCCGCCATCATCGGCGCGGTCTTCCTCGCCCGCTGGGCCAGAAAGCGGCTTGACGAGACGGGCCAGCCGTTCCCCGTCTTCTGGACGAGCGTGGCCATGATCATCGGCCTGCCTTTGCTCGTCTTCTTCATCACCGGCATGCCGGTGCATCTGGATTATCCGGCGCTCAAGGGCTTCAACTTCCGGGGCGGCATGCGCATTATCCCCGAGTTCGTCGCCATGCTGCTGGCGCTGACCATCTACACCGCCACCTTCATCGCCGAGATCGTGCGCTCCGGCATTCAGGCCGTCTCGCACGGCCAGACGGAGGCGGCCCTGGCGCTGGGGCTGACGCGCGGCCAGATGCTGCGCCTCGTCGTCGTGCCGCAGGCGCTGCGCATCATCATTCCGCCGCTCACCAGCCAGTATCTGAACCTGACCAAGAACTCCTCGCTGGCGGTGGCCATCGCCTATCCCGATCTGGTGGCCGTCGGCGGCATCATCCTCAACCAGTCCGGACAGGCCATCGAGATCATCGGCCTGTGGATGCTCGTTTACCTGTCCATATCGCTGGCCACCTCGGCCTTCATGAACTGGTACAACGCCAAGATGAAACTGGTGGAGAGATAGGCCATGCCGATGAAATCGCACAACGAGAGCTTCTTCACCAACGAGATGCTGCCGCCCAAGCCGCCGCCGCCGGGCACCATCGGCGTCATCGGCTGGATGCGCAAGAATCTGTTCTCCAGCTGGCTCAACACCATCCTCACCTTCGTGGGCATCTATTTCATCTGGCTGGTCGTCAGCAATCTGGTGCAATTCGCCCTGCTGGACGCGGTCTGGAGCGGCAAGGACCGCACCGCCTGCCTCAGCCACAACGGCGAGGAGGTGGGGGCCTGCTGGGCCTTCGTGCGCGCCAAGTTCAATCAGTACATGTTCGGCTTCTATCCCAGGCCGGAGCAGTGGCGCGTGCTGCTCACCTACGCCGTGGGCGCGGCGCTGCTCGTTCCCATGCTGATCCCCAAGGTGCCCTATAAGCGCCTCAACGGCATTTTGCTGCTGGTTGTCTTTCCCGTCTTCGCCTATTTCATGCTCTACGGGGCGGATTTTCTCGGGCTGGAGAAGGTCGAAACGACAAAGTGGGGCGGCCTGCTGCTGACCCTGGTCATCGCCATCACCGGCATCGTCACCTCGCTGCCGCTGGGTGTTCTGCTGGCGCTGGGCCGGCAGTCGAAGATGCCCGTGGTGCGGCTGGTTTCCATCATCTTCATCGAATTCTGGCGCGGCGTGCCGCTGATCACCGTGCTGTTCATGTCCTCGGTCATGCTGCCGTTGTTCCTGCCGGAGGGGGTGCAGCTGGACAAGGTCATCCGCCCGCTGGTCGGCGTGGCGCTGTTCTCCGCCGCCTACATGGCCGAGGTGGTGCGC
>JALUFY010000019.1 GCA_027051995.1 Hyphomicrobiales bacterium | reverse complement strand
GAACGCGCTGGTGAAAACCGGCTGCATCGAGGACGGAACGAAAATCTGGTGGGATCTGCGCCCCTCGGCGCGCTTCCCGACGCTGGAGACGCGCATCTGCGACGTGGCCACCTGGCTAACGGACGCGGCCGCCATCGCGGCGCTCATCCAGTGCCTGACGCGCATGCTGACCCGGCTGCGCAGGCGCAACCAGCGCTGGCGGCAGTATGACCGCTTCCTGATCAACGAAAACCGCTGGCGGGCGCAGCGCTATGGCGTCTCCGGCTCGCTGATCGATTTCGGGCGCGGCGAGCTGGTGGACTACCGCGAACTGCTGGAGGAAATGACCGAGCTGCTGGCGCGCGACGCCGCCGCCCTTGGCTGCGAGCGCGAGCTGGCGGCGGCGCTGGACATCCCCCGGCGCGGCACCTCCGCCGACCGGCAAAGGGCGGCATACGCCAAGGCGCGCGCCGATGGCGCGGACGAAACCGAGGCCCTGCGCGCGGTGGTGGACAACCTGATTTCCGAAACCGTGGCGGAGCATCCCCGGGATTGAGCGGATGGGCAAGGCCCTCCCCTGCCCCGCGCCCTGCCCTTTCGTTTCCCTAGCCTTGCAGCGCCTTTTCCAGCGCCCTTTTGGCCTCTTCGCGCAGCGGCGCGGCGGCCTGCAATATCTCGCGGGCCTTGAAGAAGTCATAGGCCTTGAAGCCATGCAGGGGCGGGCGCAGCCAGATATCCGGCGGATCGAGGCGGCGCTTCAGGGCGGCGATCTGCAATTGCATGATCTGGGTGGAGCCGATGGCCAGCTCCGCCAGGGCCGGTTTCCTCTTTTCGCCGTTCTGCTCCGGCTTTCCGGTCACCTCCACCGCCAGCACGATTTCCGCCCCGGCGGCGCGCACATGATCGAAGGGCACGGGATTGGTCATCGCCCCGTCAATATGCACCCGGCCCTTCAGGCGGGGGGCCGCGATGACGCCGGGGATGGCGATGGAGGCGGCTACGGCGGCGCGCATGTCGCCTGTGCGGATGAGCATTTCGCTGGCGGCGTAGAAATCCGTGGTGGTCAGCATCAGGGGGATTTTCGTCTCCTCGACGCGCGCCGCCACGCCGTCGGGCAATGCCATCTCCACCAGCGCCATGCCGTCCAGCGTCACCGGGCGCGACAGGGAGAAATTGAGCAGGGAGAGCAGCCCCCTGTCGCTCTCGCGGATGTGGCGGGCCGCGTCGCGCGGGCGGCCCAGCACGCGCAGCGTGTGTTCGCGTATCTCGCGCGCCGGAATGCCCGATGCATAGGCGGCCCCCACGAGCGCGCCGATGGACGTGCCAGCGATGCAGCAGGGGGTGATGTCCAGATCGTCCAGCGCCTCCAGCACCGGAATATGCGCAATGCCGCGCGCCGCCCCGCCGCCCAGAGCGACGCCAACCCGAGGATCCGTCATCCTGTTGTTCCATTCCCGGTTTCGATTCCAGCCGTATTATGCGGCGCGAATGGGAAAAATCAAAGGCTGGCGGGTTTGTTCTGATTGTTCATGCTCTCTCCCATCATAGCCGCCCCCCCGTGCCGGGTATCCAGAGCCGCAATCTCCCGCGCTTGCCGCCCTGGATAGCCGGGACAAGCATTCAGACCGGCCATGACGGGGAAGAAAAAGGGAAGGCGGCGGAAGCCGGGCGGGGTTGAAACCCCGCCGGAATCGTCCGGGACGAGGATCAATCCCCGTCCCGCGAAAGCCGCAAGCGTATGTGCGCATCGCCTTGTCACATGTCCCCGTAGCGGGCGAAATGCACTTTGGTGTCTCCGTAGGCGCGGGTGTCCTGTTCCTCGAAGCCGGGGGGCGGAGAAAAATTGGCTTTGGCGCTTTCCTCGATGACGGCCAGCGCGCCAGTTTTCAGCCAGCCGCCTTCCGCCAGCGCCTTCAGGGCCTCTTCGGCCAGGCCCCTGCCATAGGGGGGATCGAGAAAAACGAGATCGAAGGGTTTCATGGGGGCGGCGCGGCCCATGCGGGTGATGTCGCGCCGCCAGATTTTCGCCCGCCCGGCCAGCCCCAGGGCCTCGATGTTTTCGCGGATCATGGCGCGCGCCGCGGCGGCCTCCTCGACGAAGAGCACGAAGCGCGCCCCGCGCGAGGCCGCCTCCAGCCCCAGCGCCCCGGAGCCGGCGAAGCCGTCCAGCACCCGCGCCCCGGCGATTGGCGGGGCGAAATCGGCATGTCGCAAGATGTTGAAGACGGCCTCGCGCACCCTGTCCGTGGTCGGCCGGGTGGCGCGGCCCTTCGGAGCCTTTATGGCGCGGCCCCTGAACTCACCGCCGGTGACGCGCATGGCTCCCGCCGCCCTTTCCGCCCCTGTTCGCGCCTCTCCTGGACGCGCCGCCCTCTCGCGCCGGTTCCTCCAGCCGCTCCAGCAGCTTGCCGAGCTGTTCGCGCATCTGCTTGCGGGGGACTTCCTCCACGCCGCCACGCGGCAGATCACCAAGCTGGAAGGGGCCATGGGCGATGCGCATCAGGCGGTTGACCTTCAGCCCCAGATGTTCGCAAATGCGGCGGATTTCGCGGTTCTTGCCTTCCCTGATGGCGAAAGTCAGCCAGGTGTTATCGCCCTGTTCCCGGTCGATGCGCGCCTGAACGCCGCCATAGCGCACGCCGTCTATGGTCACGCCGTCCTTCAGCGCCTCCAGCGCCTGCGGTTTGACATGGCCGAAGGCGCGCACCCGGTAGCGCCGCGTCCAGCCCTTTTCCGGCAGCTCCAGCGCGCGCGCCAGCGCCCCGTCGTTGGTGAGCAGCAGAAGGCCCTCGGAGTTGATGTCCAGCCGCCCGACGGAGATCACCCGGCCAAGCTCCCCCGGCAGCCTGTCGAAGATGGTGGGGCGGCCCTTTTCGTCGCGCTCGGTGACCACCAGTCCGCGCGGCTTGTGATAGCGCCACAGGCGCACCGGCGCCGGCGCGGGCAGCGGCTGGCCGTCCACCAGGATGATGTCGTCCGCCGTGACGTTGACGGCCGGGGATGAAAGCGGCTCGCCGTTGAGCGTCACGCGCCCTTCGGCGATCATCCGCTCGGCCTCGCGCCGCGAGCACAGCCCGGCGCGCGCCATGCGCCTTGCGATGCGTTCGCCTTTTTTCGTTGTATCCGTCATGCCCGAGAGGTAGGCCATAAGGCGCGATGAAACAACAGGAGATGGGCATGAAACTTCTTCCCGCCCACATGAAAACGGCGCTTGAAGAGGCCAGGGCCGCCGCCCGGCGCGGCGAGGTGCCCGTCGGCGCGGTCATCGCCGATTTGCGGGGCCGCGTCGTGGCCCGCGCCGGCAACCGCACTCTTGAGCTGCATGACCCCACCGCCCACGCCGAGCTTCTGGCCATCCGCGCGGCCTGCGAAAAGCTGGGATCGGAGCGCCTGACGGATTGCGATCTCTTCGTCACCCTGGAGCCCTGCGCCATGTGCGCGGCGGCCATCTCCTTCGCGCGTTTCCGCAGGCTCTATTACGCCGCCGGCGACCCGAAGATGGGCGCGGTGGCGCATGGCCCGCGCTTCTTCGCGCAGCCCACATGCCACCACGCGCCGGAGATCTATGACGGGCTGGGCGGCGAGGAGGCCGGCGCGCTGCTCAAGAGCTTCTTCGCCGCGCGCAGATAGCATCCGGGCCCCGCCCGAATCCCGTGGCGGAGCCCGGCGCTCCCTCTCGCTCTTCAGTCCTCTGTTCAGAAACGGTAGTTGAAACCGATGCGCACGATGCTCATGCTGTCGTCATACCAGTAGGGGTCGTTGTCCTCGGTGCGGCCGTGGTGTTTGCCGAAATCCATGTAGAGATATTCCGCCTTGGCCGACCACTTCTCGCTCAGGGCGTATTCCAGCCCCGCGCCGATGACCCATCCGGTGCGCATCCTGGCGTCCCATGAGGATTCGTTCCAGTTGTTGCCCACCGTCCAGTTGCCGGTCTGCACGAAGGCGAGTCCCGCCGTGCCATAGAACAGCATCGTATCGCCCATGAGATAGCCCAGGCGGGCCCGCGCCGTGCCCCACAGGGGGCCGAATTGCGGTTTCCATGAGTGGCCGTCATAAACCGGCTTGTCATTATCCGTCAGGTTCATGACGCCGATATCCGCCTCTCCGCCCACGAGCAAGGACGGCGTGATCATGAAATTGTATCCCGCCGTGACGGAACCGGCGAAACCGTCCGGGCTGACGGTGTCATAGCCGTGATTGTTGCCCCGGTTCAGTTCCTGGCGGCTTTCGGCGAAGCCATAGCCCAGCGAACCGCCCAGATAAAAGCCGCTCCAGCGCGCCGCCGCGTATCCGGCCGGAATGGCGCGGATGGCCAGGGCCTCGTCCCGCCGCGCGCCGGTGATGGCCGCTCCGTGCAGATCGAGCCGGTCGGCCTTGGCCAGCGGCGGGGCGTTGCGCGCCGCTGCATCATCGCAGGCATTGAAATGCGCCAGCGCGGCCAGACAGGCCAGAATGGTGTTCATTGACATGGATTATCCCTCTCGCCTTGGTGGAAACTCTCGTTCCCCCAGGCCCCGCGAGAGGCAATGTCGGAAAGATCCGTGGCGTCCGCCGGGCGAAAGACGTGCGCTCCGGCGGAAAATTCTTGGCGCGCCGTGGCCGGATCATGGCGAAAACATGAAAGCGCCCTGGCGCCGGAAAGAGGCCGGAAGGCCGCCGCATTTGCGCCATCAACCGGCGGGCATCAGCGCGGCGTCCTGAAAACGTAATGGCCAGCGCGGGTGGAGACGGCCGGCGGTGTGCGGGTCTGCTCGAACATGCGCCAGCCCTCTTGCAGCTCGCGCCAGAAACCGGCCCAGCGCCAGCCGGGATGTTCCTTCATCCAGCGTTCGAGATTTTCATCGCTCATCGGGAAGGGAAAGATATGCACCGGCACGCGTTTCTGGCCCTCGCGGAAGGCGGCCCGCATGAGCGTCCAGATGTCCTCGATGACCGGATCGGTCATGGCGTAGCAGCCAATGGAGACGCACTTGCCATGCACCATGAGGAAACTGCCCGTCCAGCCGTTGGCCCGGTCATGGGCGTTGGGAAATCCCAGATTGAAGGAGAGATGGTAGCGGCTCCTGGGGTTCATCCGCCCCGGCCCTACCGCATAGAACCCTTCGGGGGACTGCCCGTCGCCCTCCTTCAGCTTCGGCCCCAAATGGCCGGAGCGGGCGCAGACGGGATAGGCGCGCAGCAGCACGTATTTGCCGTTTCTTGCGCGCAGCCATGCCTCCAGCCGCCCTTGATCGGCGGCTCCGGGCGCGCTTGTCTTGTAGATGCGGATGAACAGCGGCGCGCCCAGATGCAGACCCTTTTTCTCCAGCTCTCCGGCCAGACGCGGTTTGGCATTCCTGACCGCCTTTCGCGCCCTGTGCGTCTCGAATGGCAGGCTCGGCAGATATTGCCGCAAGGGAGAGGCCGGATGCACCGCCGCCAGGGCGGCCAGCGCCGCGAGCATCAACGCGGTGGCAATGCTCCTGCGCAATCCCTTTCCCATGCTCCGGCCCCCGCGCATTGTCCTGCGGCTCAGTCTCCGAGCAGCTCCCTGTGGCGCCTCAGGGCGGCTTCCGGCGAGGCGTAGGCCTCCTGACGCTCCACCGACCAGTATTTCAGATCATCCAGGGCGATGGGCCGGCCGGTCACGGCGCAGCGCACGAAAGCGCCGTTCTTCAGCACCCGGAAATCGGCGTCCATGAAAAGCACCTTGGCTTCTGCCCCGCCGATGGGGGGAAATGTGTTCTTGCTGTCCATGATGGCCTTGATAGCTTTTCAGCGGCCAAAGGCCAAGGGCGTTTCTCGTTTCAGAACAGCGATCCCTGAGAACCGGAAGGTTTGCGCGCCTTGCCGCCGCGCTTGCGCGCCGCCTTGCCCCCGGCGATGGCGTTTGCGCGGCCATCGGCGAATTCCAGCTCCAGCCGCTGGCCGGGGGCGATTTGCGCAGCGCGGGTCAGGGGCTGGCCGGAGGCCGCGTCGCGCGCCACGGCGTAGCCGCGCGCCAGCACCGAGGTGTAGGACAGCGACTCCAGCATGCGGGAGGCGGCCATGAGCCTCTGCGCCCGCCTTTCGCGCGCACCCGCCATGGCCCGCGTCATGCGCCCTTGCAGATCATCCAGGCGGCGGTGGCTCTCGCTGATGCGGCGGCGCAGCAGCAGGGGCGAAAGCCTCGCCGAGGCGCGCGCCAGGCCCACCCGCTTGCGCTCCGTGAAACCGCGCAATGCGCCATCCAGCCGCGCGGCGGCGGCGTCCAGCCGCTGGCGGGCCAGGGCGAGAATGTCGTCGGGCCTCGGCAGGGCGCGCGCGGCGGCGATCACCCGGTGGCGTCTTTGCTCCATGCCGTTGCTCATGGCGCGCAGCAGGCGGCCGCCCAGATCGCCCACCCAGGCCAGCAGCTCTGCGCGCACCGGCACGGCCATTTCCGCCGCCGCCGTCGGCGTTGGCGCGCGCGTATCGGCGGCGTAGTCGATGAGCGTCCAGTCCGTCTCGTGGCCCACAGCGGATA
>JALUFY010000018.1 GCA_027051995.1 Hyphomicrobiales bacterium | reverse complement strand
ATGAGCACCACCGTGTCCAGATAGACATGCGGATTGAGAAAGGTGAAGGCCAGAACCGTCAAGACGGCGGCCTTCAAGCTGTCAGCCCCCCGCCGCGATGCGCGCATCGCGTGCGGCCGGATGGCCCGGCGCAGCGCCAGCAGGCCATAGAGGCCGAGAAAGACCGCACCCGCCATGGTCACCAGGCCAAGCAGGGCGGGGCGCGCCTTGATGAAGCTTCCAAGCCCGAGAATTCCGGCGGTGATGAGAAAGGCGTCGGCCAGCGCGCAGATCAGCGCCAGCGCGAAGACGTGGGATTTCAGCAGCCCCTGGCGCAGCACGAAGGCGTTTTGCGCCCCGATGGCCACGATCAGCCCCGCGCCCAGCGCGAAACCGGCCAGCGCGGCGGACGTGATCCCGCCGTCAGTCAAGATCGTAGGGCGGCTTGTGCAGGCCCCTGGGCGAAAGGGTGAAGATTTCGCAGCCCTCCGCCGTCACGCCGATGGTGTGCTCGAACTGCGCCGAGGGCTTTCTGTCGCGCGTCACCGCCGTCCAGCCGTCGGAGAGGATTTTCACCTGCGGCTTGCCGGCGTTGAGCATCGGCTCGATGGTGAAGAACATCCCTTCCTTCAGCTCGAAACCCGTGCCCGGCTGGCCGTAATGCAGGATGTTCGGCGCGTCATGGAACAGCTTGCCAAGCCCGTGGCCGCAGAAATCGCGCACCACGGAGAAGCGCTCGGATTCGGCGTAAGACTGGATGGCGTGGCCGATGTCGCCGGTCGTCGCGCCCGGCCTGACCACGGCGATGCCGCGCATCATCGCTTCGTAGGTCACCTCCATCAGCCGCTCGGCCTTTCGCGAGACCTCGCCCACCGGATACATGCGCGAGGAATCGCCATGCCAGCCGTCGAGGATCATGGTCACGTCGATGTTGACGATGTCGCCTTTCTTCAGCTTCTTCGCTCCGGGAATGCCGTGACAGACCACATGATTGATCGAGGTGCAGATGGAGCGCGGAAAGCCCCTGTAGTAGAGCGGCGCGGGTGCGGCGCCATTGTCCACGGTGAACTCGAAGATGATGCGGTCCAGCTCGTCCGTGGTCACGCCGGGGCGCACATGCTCCGTGATCAGATCGAGCGCCTCCGCCGCCAGCCTGCCGACCCGGCGCATGCCCTCGAAAGCCTCCTTGCCCCACAGCTTGATCTGGCCGGTATTGGCCAGCGGCGCGGTTTCGGCGGCGATGTAGCGGCTTTTCGTCATGTCGTTTCCAGCGGCAGAAGGTTGCGGACGGTGATTTCCCGTGGGCTGATGGCGCAGGAGACGGCCAGCATCCCGACACCCGCGTCGCGCGCCTTCAGCCATTCGGCTTTATAGGCGGGATCAATGTCTTCCGCCAGCGTGAAAACCTCCGCGTCCGTCCGCTGGACAAGATAGATCATCGCCGCACGCGCCCGCCCGGAGCGCGCCATGCGCGCCAGCTCGCGCAGGTGCTTGGCCCCGCGCGCCGTCACCGCGTCGGGAAACTCCGCCACGCCGGGGCGGCGCGACAGGGTGACGTTCTTCACCTCCACATAGACGGGCGGCTTACCGTGGTCCTCCAGCAGCAGGTCGATGCGGCTGTTCTCCTCGCCATAACGCACCTCGCGGCGGATGGCGGAATAGTCCGCCAGACCGGGGATGAGGCCCGCCCCGATGGCCTCCGCCGCCAGCGCGTTGGG
>JALUFY010000017.1:6208-6507 GCA_027051995.1 Hyphomicrobiales bacterium | reverse complement strand
GTCATCAAGTGGAAAGACTGAAAACCGCCCGGCCTTTCCGCGATTGTGCGTTCCGGTTTTCTCCAGCGGGTGGAGAGGCGTTTTCGCGCCCTTTTGCCGCGCCGCGTTTTTGCAAGCGGGCGCAGAGTCATGCTAGTATCGCGTGCGGCGGGCAGGAAAGCGGCGGACGGGAATAAGATGGCGAGACACTTCAAGTCCATTTCGAAAAGCGCCTTGGCCGGGGTGGCGGCATGTGCGGCGGTGAGCCTGGGGCTGTTCGCGTATGGGGGCATGGCGCGAGCGCAGCAGATTACAACATG
>JALUFY010000017.1:0-6198 GCA_027051995.1 Hyphomicrobiales bacterium | reverse complement strand
CAATGGCGAAGGCCCGCTGGGTGATGGCTGGACGGCGTGGATGACCGATTCCTACAGCTGGATCAAGGACAAAAGGCCGGCCTCGGCGGCCAGGGGCGGCTCGCTCAGCCTGACCGCCGGGCTGGACAAACAGCTGACGGAAACGCTGACCGCCGGAATAAGCCTCAACGGCGTGCGCTCGCGCATGACAACACGCTTCAACGGCGGCTATTCGCATGTCAACGGGCTGACGGTTTCGCCCTATGTGAATATCACCCTGGCGGAGTGGCTTTCGGCAGAGATCACCGGCGGCTATGTCTACAACCGCGAGCGGCTTTACCGCACCGTATTCGCCCCCGCCAGCGGCAGGCGGCATTCCAATGGCTACATGTTCTCCGCCTCGCTGGACGCCTCGAAGTGGTATGGCTCGTGGCTGCTGTCGGCTCATGGCGGCGTGGTGGCGACGCGCGACAAATGGAGCGCCTACAGAGAAAGCGGCGGCACGCCCAACGCGGCGGAGACCAACCGGCTGGTGCAGGGCATCGTGGAAGGCACGGCCTCCTGGTGGCTTGAGCCGGTCATGCCCTATGTGACGGTGTCCTACGCGCGGGATCTGTCGCGCAACGATCCGCAGGGCGGCGACCGGGACGACTGGACCTTCACTGGCGGCCTGGCCTGGTATGGAAGCGGCAGGCTGGATGGGCTGACGGCGGATTTCTCCGCCAGCGTGGTGGCCGGGCGCGCCAGGCAGCGCAACGCCACGGTGTCCTTCGGCCTGCGGTGGAATTTCTGACTTTTCCGCCAGACGGGCGGGCGCGGCATTCCGCCGGGTTGCGCCGCCGGCCTTTTGCGGCGACACTGGGCGCACCGCGATCAAGAAAGGGAGTGCATGATGATGATTGTCCGCACATGGAAATCCCTGCCGCGCCTGGTGCGCTTCATCCTGCGCAACATCGCCATCGGCATTGCCGCCGGATGGGCCTTTCTGGCGGCGCTT
Source organism: Hyphomicrobiales bacterium (assembly GCA_027051995.1). GTDB lineage: Bacteria > Pseudomonadota > Alphaproteobacteria > Rhizobiales > Aestuariivirgaceae > Thermopetrobacter. The sequence continues at coordinate 5,222 of JALUFY010000017.1, read as the reverse complement.
CTGTGGAGCGACGCGGGCGGGCTCTATTCCATGATCTCGCATTCCTCCCTTGGCCCCGTGGCCTTCATGCTGCTGGCGGGCGGTTTCGCCGTCACCTTCGGCCCGGCGGCGGTGGCCTCCGCCGTGCTGCTCGGCTACGAGTTCGAGGATGAAAATGACGCGGACAAGGCCCCGCCGGCCCCGGTGACGCATCTCGAACCGGCCAGGGCGCGGGCGGCGGCGAAACGCTGAAATCCCGGACGGACCTCTGTAATCACATCTGTTATCCAGCTTGTCCACAAGGCGGCGGGGTGTTTCGGCCTGTCTGCTTCCAGGCGGCGAATGCACATGAGAAACCTTTGCAACATATTGATTTTCTTGTCAGATCGCGGAAGCTCGCTTGCCCCGCCCGGGATGTCCGGCTAAACTCTTGCCCATGAACACGACGCTGAAAATCGCCCTTGGCTCCATCGCGGTGGGGCTTGTTGTCTTCGGGCTGAAGTATCTGGCCTATGTGATGACCGGCTCGGTGGCGCTTTATTCCGATGCGCTGGAGAGCATCGTCAACGTGGCCGCCGCGGCGGCCGCCGCCGTGGCCATCCGCATGGCCCAGCAGCCGGCGGACGAACAGCACCCTTATGGCCATCACAAGGCGGAATATTTTTCCGCCGGGCTGGAAGGGGCGCTGATCATCATCGCCAGCGTGGCCATCATCCACGAGGCGGTGGGCAAGCTGGGCGCGCCGCACGCCTTTGACTGGGCCAGCCCCGGCATGCTGGTCAACATCGCCGCCAGCGTCATCAATGGCGCATGGAGCTATGTGCTGATCCGCGAGGGGCGGCGCTATTCCTCGCCGGCGCTGGTGGCCGACGGCAGGCACCTGCTGGCGGATGTCTACATGTCCACGGGCGTGGTGGCGGCGGTGGTCATCGCGGCGGTTTCCGGCTGGTTCATCCTCGATCCGCTGATCGCCATCGCCGTGGCGGTTCACATCATCTGGGCGGGCTGGAAGCTGATGCGCGAATCGGCTTCGGGGCTGATGGACGCCGCACCGGAGGCGGATGTCATGGAGAAAATCCGCCAGATAATCCGGGAGAGCGCGCGCGGGGCTATCGAGTTTCATGACCTGAAGGCGCGCCGGGCCGGTAAGGCGCTGTTCATCGACTTTCATCTGGTGACGCCCGGCGAGATGCGCGTCAACGAGGCGCACGGCATCTGCGACGCCATCGAGGCCGCCCTGCGCGAGGCCTTCGGCGAGGTGGCGGTGTCCATCCATGTGGAGCCGGAGCATGAAGGCGATCAGCACGGGGCCATTCTCCTGCACCGCTGCGCCCCGGCGCATCCAGCCTCGATGGGCAAATCCGTTCTGCCGCAGCCGCGCAAACCCGTATGAGGCCCGCCCATATGGCCATTTTGTCATGGCGCGGGGCGGCGAATCCCTTATGATTGTTTCATGAGCATCTGGAACAAACTTTCCGCCAGCATCGGAGATTTCAGCCGCTCCCTGGCCGGGTGGTTCGCCCGCGCGGGCGAGGCGGGGGCGGGCCAGCACGCGCCGGAGCGCTCCGTGGCCTTCACCATGGCGGTGATCGCCTTGGCCGCCAAGCTGGCCAAGGCCGACGGCGTGGTCACCGATGACGAGCGCGAAACCTTCGCGCGGCTGTTTGCCGTGCCGGCCGGGCAGCGGCGCAACGTGGAGCGGGTTTTCCGCATCGCCTCGGGCTCGTCCGCCGGGTTCGAGGCCTACGCCAGCCAGATCGCGCGATTGTTTCACGACAGCCCCAGGGTGCTTGAGGACGTGCTGGATTCGCTGTTTCACATCGCCGGGGCCGACGGCGTCATGCATCCGGACGAAATGCGTTTTCTGGAGCGGGTGACCGAAATCTTCGGCATCACGCACCGCTTCCGCTGCATCCGGGCGCGGCACATGCATCATCCCGATGATGCCGCCTACGACGCGCTGGGGGTGAGCCCATGCGACAAGCTGGAGGATATCCGCCGCGCCTACCGCAGGCTGGTGCGCGAAAACCATCCCGACCGGCTGATCGCGCGCGGCGTGCCGAAGGAAATGGTAAAGCTGGCCAACAGGCGCATGGCGGCCATCAACGCCGCCTTCGAGGCCATCGTCAAGGAGCGCGGCGGAACGGGCGCAGGCGTGGCGGAGCTGGCTCCATGAGCGGCTTTTCCCGGGCCAGCGCGCTGGCGGCGCGCTTTGTTCCCTCGCCCAACTTCGGAGCGCGCAAGGGCGGGCGCGCGGTGGACATGATCGTTTTACATTACACCGGCTGCCCCTCCGCCGAATCGGCGCTGCTGTGGATGAGTTCGCCAGATTCGCAAGTCTCGGCCCATTATCTGGTGGACACAGACGGCGAGATCATCCAGCTGGTGGACGAGGCGGCGCGCGCCTGGCACGCGGGGGCGGCTTTCTGGGCCGGAGAACGGGATGTCAATTCGCGCTCCATCGGCATCGAAATCCAGAATACGGGGCATCTGGAGGGTGCGCCGCCGCCCTATCCGGAGGCGCAGCTTGCGGCGGTGGAGGCGCTGGTGGCGGACATCATGGCGCGCCATTCCATCAGCCCGGCGCGGGTTGTGGGCCATTCCGACGTGGCCCCGGCGCGCAAGGCCGATCCGGGCGAGCATTTCCCCTGGCCCCGGCTGGCGGAGAAGGGGCTGGCGCTGGACGTTGCGGCGGCAAGGATCACCGGCGGGGCGGTCATCGCGCCCGGCGATGAAGGCGATGCGGTGCGCGCCCTGCAGGAGGACTTGCGCCGGGCCGGTTATGGACTGGAGCTTTCGGGCGTGTATTGCCCGGCGACGGAGCAGGTGGTGCGGGCCTTTCAGCGGCGCTTCCGCCCGGCGCGGGTGGACGGGCTGGCGGACGCCTCCACAATCGAGACCCTGAACCGAACGCTCGCGGCGCTGGCAAGGCTTGATCCGGGCGTGTGAAAGGACTACCTCACGAAGTGCATCAGCCGGCTGGATGACCGCTGGCGTGAGGGGGCGGCCCCCTTCGCGCTGGAGGAAAGTCCGGGCTCCACGGAAACAGGGCGCCGGGTAACGCCCGGCGGGGGATTCCGCCCGGAAAACATTCCGGACGGGAGAACCCCAGGGAAAGCGCCACAGAAAGCAGACCGCCGGATGCCGTTGCGCATCAGGCAAGGGTGAAAGGGTGCGGCAAGAGCGCACCGCGCCCCTGGCGACAGGGGCGGCATGGCAAGCCCCGCCCGGAGCAAGGCCTAATAGGGACGGCGTTCCTTCACTGGAACAGGGCGCGTTTTCCGGCCCAGACCGTCCGGGTTGGCCGCGCGAGGCGCATGGCGGCATGCGTCCCAGATGAATGGTCATCCAGCGGGCGGCTCGCTGCCGCCCGTGGACAGAACCCGGCTTACAGGCCGGCTGATGCCTTTTTTGCTCAGGGCAGGGCGGGCCCTGTTTTGCCGCCGTCATGAGAGGCGGTCACGGCTGTTTCATGCATCATTGCGGGAGGCGTGCGCCAACATGCCGGCAAGGCAAAATCAACCGTCCATCCCCGCCAGCTTCAGCCATCCGGCCTCGTCGAGCACCTGGATGCCCAGCTCTTTGGCCTTTTTCAGCTTCGAGCCCGCGCCCGGCCCGGCGACGACGATGTCGGTCTTCTTGGACACGGAATTGGTCACCTTGGCCCCCAGCCGCTCGGCCAGCGCCTTGGCCTCGTCGCGCGTCATGGCCTCCAGATGCCCGGTGAAGACGATGCGCTTGCCCGCCACCGGCGTATCCGCCGCCGCCTGCTCCACCGGCTCGACGGTGACCTCTTCGAGCAGCTTTTCGATGACCTCCGTATTGTGCGGCTCGCCGAAGAAGTCATGCAGGGCCTCCACCACCACCGGCCCCAGCCCGTCGATGTTCTCCAGCTCCCCGGCGGCCTCGGAGCGGTCATCCGCCGCGATCTCCTTCATGGCCGCCAAGAAATGCGCCCAGTCGCCATAATGGCGCGCCAGCAGCCGCGCGGTGTTCTCGCCCACATGACGGATGCCCAGCGCGTAGATGAAGCGGTCCAGCGGTATGGCGCGGCGCGCGTCGATGGCGGCGAAAAGGTTGGCCAGTTTCTTCTCGCCCCAGCCCTCCAGCTTGTGAATGCTGATTTCACCGGCCCTTTCGCGCCGCTCCAGGGTAAAGATATCCGCCGGTGTGCGGATGAAGCCGTGATCGAAGAACAGGGCGATGGCCTTCTCGCCCAGCCCGTCGATGTCGAAGGCGTGGCGCGAGACGAAATGTTTCAGCCGCTCCACCGCCTGCGCCGGACAGAACAGCCCGCCAGTGCAGCGGCGCACCGAATCCAGCTTGCCGGTGCGCGGATTGTATTCGCGCACCGCCTTTGACCCGCACACCGGGCAGTGATCGGGAAAGACATATGGCCTGGCGTCCGCCGGCCTCTTGTCCAGCAGCACGTCAGCGATCTGCGGGATCACGTCTCCGGCGCGTTCCACCACCACGGTATCGCCGATGCGGATGTCCTTGCCATCGCGGATTGGCTCGCCGTCACCGCCGATGCCCTTGATGTAGTCCTCGTTGTGCAGGGACACCCGGCTGACCACCACGCCGCCGATGTTCACCGGATCGAGAATGCCCACCGGGGTGAGCGCCCCGGTGCGCCCGACATGGATCCTGATGTCCTTGAGAATGGTGATGCCCTTGTGGGCCGGAAACTTGTGGGCGATGGCCCAGCGCGGCGCCCGCGCCACGAAGCCCAGCCGCTGGCGGTAATCCAGCCTGTCCACCTTGTAGACCACCCCGTCGATGTCGAAATCCAGCGTTGGCCTGCGCTCCAGCATGCGCGCGTGATAATCCAGCAGGCCCCGCGCGTGATGATGAATCTCGTTGTATTTGCTGACCGGAAATCCCCAGCGCTTGAAGTCCTCCATCAGCGCCGATTCGGTATTGTCCTTCAGCGCCGAATGCTCGCCCCATCCCCAGACCTCGAACATGAGGTTCCGGCTGGCGGTGACCTTTGGATCAAGCTGGCGCAGGCTGCCCGCCGCCGCGTTGCGCGGATTGGCGAAGGGCTTCTGCCCCCTTTTCTGCTGCTCCTCGTTGAGCTTCATGAAGGCGGAAATGGGCATCAGCACCTCGCCGCGCACCTCCAGAAGCTCCGGAAAGTCCGCCGCCTCCACCCTTTGCGGAATATTGCGGATGGTGCGGGCGTTGGCCGTCACGTCCTCGCCCTCGTAGCCGTTGCCGCGGGCGGCCCATCACCACCGCAT
>JALUFY010000016.1 GCA_027051995.1 Hyphomicrobiales bacterium | reverse complement strand
CTGTCTGTCTCCAGCCCCGATTCCAGTCCCAGGGTGACGGCGGAGATGGTCTTTTCGCCCTGCGCGCGGGCCCCGGCCCAGTCCGCCGCCGGGGTGATGGGGGCCAGGCCATGATCGGCGAGAATGCCGGCCAGCCTGTCGCGCGAGCCGTCCGTCCATCCGGCCAGCAGCACCTTGCGGCCGCTTTCGCGCAGGGTGATGATGTGATCACGCGCCGCCTCATGGACATTGCGCCCCTTTTCGGCCCGCTCGGCGGCGAAGCCGCGCCCCTTGCGCCCGCCGAGGGAGAACGCCATGCGTCCTTCCGCGTCCGGTTCCTCAAAGGGCGAAAAGCGCAGGACAGGGCGGGCCGCCAGGGTCTGCTTCCATTCGTCATCGGGCAGATAAAGCACCTCGATGGGCAAGAGCTTGTATGGCTCCGCGCCGAAGAGTTTTTCGCGCACCGCCTCGATGCGCGCGGCGTGATATTCCGCCACTTCCTCCATGCGCGCGGCGCGCGCCGCCTCCGCCTCATGGGAGAAGCTCACCGGCGCGTCCGGGGCGTGATCAAAGAGCGTGGCGGGGCGTTCGTAGAAGAGCGGCAGCCAGTGCTCCATGCCCGGATGGCGGCGGCCTTCGCGCACCGCCTCGTAGAGCGGATCGCGGGCGGCGTCTCCGCCGAAGGCGGCCACGTATCCGGTGCGGAAGCGGCCGATGGTGGCCTCGTCGAGCAATATTTCGCTGGCCGGCTCCAGGCGGATTTCGTTCAGCGTTTTCGTGCTGCGCTGGGTGGCCGGATCGAAGGCGCGGATGCTCTCCAGCTCATCGCCGAAGAAATCCAGCCGCACGGGATATTCCGCGCCGGGGGCGAAGAGGTCGATCAGCGAGCCGCGCGCGGCGAAACCGCCCGGCTCCATGACCGCGCCGGTGCGCGAAAAGCCCTGGCCGGAGAGCCACGCGGCCAGCTCCTCGGGCTTGCGGATCATGCCGGGGCGCAGATGCAGGGATGCGCCCTCCACGGCGCTGACCGGCGCGGTGCGCTGGGTGATGGCGTTGATGGAGGTCAGCACGATGAGCGGGGCGGAGTCGTCCTTATCGGCGCGGCGGCGCGCCAGACGGGCCAGGGCGGCCATGCGCCGGGCGATGACGGCGGCGGAGGGCGAGACGCGGTCATAGGGCATGCAGTCCCAGGCGGGAAAGCGCGCGATCTCGATTTCGGGAGCGAAAAAGGCCAGCGCCCCGGCCAGGCGCGCCATGTGCTTGTCCGACAGGGCGGCGTGAATGATGGGCCTGCCATCGCCGGCGGCGGCGCGGGCGAGATCGGCGAGCGCCAGCGCGTCCAGCCCTTCCGGCGCGGCGGAAAGGATGGTCTCGCCCGGCTCGTTCGTCAGGCGGCGCAGGGTTTTCGCATCCAGCGTCATGTCAGCCGTTTTCGCCGTAGCTGTCCGTATCGAAGCGGTAGGAGAGCAGCCTGTCCGTCAAGGGCCCCCGATATTCTTCCGGCACGGGGCTTGCGCCGGACATCCAGGAGACGACCTCCGTATCGGGCGCTTCGAGAAGCGCCTCGAAGGCGGCCACGCCGGCCTCGTCAAGGTGTTCCAGCACCTCTCCGGCCAGACGGCCGAAGAGAATGTCGGTTTCCTTCATGCCCCTGTGGCGCGCCCGCCACAGGATGGCCCGCTTGCGCAGGGCCAGGGGCTTGTCTATGGATGGCATGGCCTGT
>JALUFY010000015.1 GCA_027051995.1 Hyphomicrobiales bacterium | reverse complement strand
GAGCCTTCCTTGACGGCAACATGCCCGCCTTCCTGGCCCGCCCCGTCAAGCGCGACTGAGCCACCCTCCGAGAAAGCCCCATCCCGGACAATTGCGAGACACAGCCATGAAACGCATAACCCCGCCGCTCGCCGCCTGCCTGCTTCTCGCCGCCGCCTCTTCCGCCCCGGCCGCGCCGGTGGACGAGGCGGCATGCCTGAAGGAGGCCGAGCCGGCGAAGGCCCTGCCGGCCTGCGACAAGGCCCTCTCCGATACGAAACTGGACAAGGCCCGGCGCGTGAAGCTGCTGGCCGCCCGCGCCGCCAACTACACAAAACAGAAAAAGTTCAACAAGGCGCTGAACGGCTATTCCAACGCCTTGCAACTCGATGCGGCCAACAATGACGTTCAGGTGGCGCGCGGCGATCTGTTCCTCATCACCGGCCAGGTGGACAAGGCCATTTCCGATTATTCCGCCGTTATCGCGCGCGATCCGGAGAACGTGCGCGCCCACATGGGCCGCGCTGTCGCCTGGCAGTTCCGCCAGAAGCCGGACTTCGCCATGAAGGACATCGACGCGGCCCTCAAGTTCCAGCCGAAAAACGGCCCGCTGCACGCCCAGCGCGCCGGTCTTCTCATGCGCATGAAGAAATGGAAAGAGGCCATCAACGACTACAATCAGGCCATTTTCGCCGACCCGAACGACGTGGATTCGCGCGAGAACCGGGCGGCGGCCTGGATGCGCCTGGGCAAGTTCGGCAACGCCGTCAACAATCTTGACGTGGCCATCCGCCTCGATCCCAAACGCGCCTCGCTCTATGAAAAGCGCGCCATGGCCAACTGGAAACTGGGCAGGAAGGAAAAGGCCCTGGCCGATCTCTCCATGGTAGTCAAGCTCAAGCCCGATCTGGCGCGCCCGCGCGTGGACCGGGGCATCGTGCGCTTCCGCATGGGCCGTTTCGAGGATGCCCTGGCCGATTTCGCCAAGGCGGAGAAGATGGGCGGCTCCAGCGCCTCCCTGCACTATTTCCGCGCCCGCGCGCTGGAAGCGCTCAACCGGCCGAAAGCCGCCATCGTCGCCGAATACGAACGCGCCCTGCAAGCGCCCGTCACCCGCATGTCCGACCAGCGCGCCCGCATGGAGGCGGACAAGCGGCTGAAGGCCCTCAAGACGCTGAAATAGCCGCGCGCCCGCACGGCCTCCGCGAAACGCTCACACCATCAGCAGCGCGGGCAGGCAGGCCGGATCGATCAGCGGCCAGTCCCCCGGCAGCTGGAAATGCCACCACTCGCTCTCGATGCCCTCGAATCCTGCGGTGCGCATGATGCCGGCCAGCAGCATGCGGTTGCGCAGCGCCTGCGGGGGCACATCCGTATTGGCCGGATGGGAGCGGACGCTCATGTCATCGAAGGGCGTGCCCATGTCCAGCCCCCGGATGGTCAGGTCAACGGCGATGCCGCGCGTATGGGTGGAGCCCTTCCAGGGGGGATAGACGTAATTCTCGTCCGGGCAGGCCTCCCACAGCAGCGCCTGCGCGGCGGGTGGGCGGTAGCCGTCATAAAGCTCCAGCACAAGCCCCGCCGCCCGCGCCAGCCGGGCCGCGATCTTCAGGCGCGCCTCGGCCTCCGGCCGCAGGAACAGCCGGGCGGAGGAGTAGATCGCCTTGCCGGTGATGTTGTCCGCCGTGGCGTAGCGGATATCGAGCGCCACACCATGCCCTTCCGC
>JALUFY010000014.1 GCA_027051995.1 Hyphomicrobiales bacterium | reverse complement strand
GCGCACGTTGTCATAGGGGCTGTAGCTGGCGATGTTGAGAAAATCCGCCTTGCTGGCGATCGGGTTGCCCCATTCGGGCCATTCCGGCGGCGTCAGCGGCAGGGTGTCATCCAGCATGGTGTTGAGCACGTCCACGAAGGGCACCTCGGCGATGACGGCGGCGAAGAGCTCCGGCGCCATGTTGGCCACCGCCCCCATGAGCATGCCGCCGGCCGATCCGCCCTGGGCGACGATTCGGCCCGCCGTGGTGTAGCCCTCGGAGATCAGGTGTTCGGCCACCGAGATGAAATCGTGGAAGGTGTTGATCTTGTGCCGGCGCTTGCCCTGCTCATACCAGCCGTAGCCCTTCGCCTTGCCGCCGCGCACATGGGCGATGGCGTAGATGATGCCCCGGTCAACGAGCGACAGCCTGGCCGTTGAGAAGGCCGCCGGAATGGTGATGCCATAGGCCCCGTATCCGTAGAGCCAGACCGGCGCCTGCCCCTCCAGCGGCGTGTCCTTGCGCCACAGCAGGGTGACGGGGATCTCCTCGCCATCATGGGCCGGGGCCATGATGCGCCGGGTGACGTAATCCGCCGGGTCATGGCCAGACGGCACCTCCTGCTCCTTGCGCAGGGTGCGCGCGCGGCTGTCCATGTCATAGTCGTATGTGCGCGCCGGGGTGGTCATGGATGAGAAGGTGAAGCGCAAGATGGCGGTATCGAATTCGTATCCGGGGCTCATGCCCAGCGCGTAGGCGTCTTCCGCGAAACTGATCTCGTGCTCGCGGCCGTTGCGCAGATCGGTGACGACGATGGCCGGCAGGCCGTTTTCGCGCTCCAGGCGGGCCATGTGATTGGCGAACAGCGCATGATCGAGAATGAGCCGCCCGGCGCGGTGGCCCACCATGTCACGCCAGTGTTCGCGCCCCGGCGTCTCCACGGCGGTCATGACGATCTTGAAGTCCTTCGCCTCCCCGGCGTTGGTGCGGATGTAGAGCGTGCCGAAGGCCTCGTCCACGTGATATTCCACGCCCTTTTCGCGCTCCGCCACCAGCACGGGCGGCGCGAGGGGATCATCCGCCGGAATCAGCCGCGTTTCCGATGTTTCGTGATCGTGCGCGCCGATGACGATGAAGCGGCGCGAGCGGGTCTGTCCCAGGCCGGCGAAAAAGCCCGCGTCCTTTTCCTCGTAAATCAGCCGGTCGTCGGCCGGATCATCGCCCAGCTTGTGCAGAAAGACCTTCGAGGGGCGGTGATTGTCGTCCAGGCGCACATAGAACAGATGCCTGCCGTCCGCCGCCCAGACAACGCCGCCGCCGGTGTCGGGGATCACCGTTTCGCTGTCCTTTCCGGAGGCCAGATCGCGCACCCGCAGATCATAATATTCCGATCCGCGCAGATCGGCGCTCCAGGCCAGCAGCTTGTGATCGGGGCTGTGCTCCGCCGCCCCGAGGCGGAAGAAGCCATGCCCCCGCGCTTCCCTGTCTGCGTCCAGCAGCACGTCCTCCGGCCCGCCGTCGCGCGGCGTGCGCACGATTTGCGGATGCTGCGCGCCCTCGGCGTATTTCACCATGTAGGCGAAGGGCCCGTCCGGCGCGGGCACGGAGCTGTCATCGGCCTTGATGCGGCCCTTCATCTCGGCGAAGAGCCGCGCCTGAAGCTCCTCCGTATCGGCCATCATGGCCGCCTGATAGGCGTTTTCCGCCTCCAGCCAGGCGCGGATG
>JALUFY010000013.1 GCA_027051995.1 Hyphomicrobiales bacterium | reverse complement strand
GAACAGGAGGATGCCCTGGAAGGCCTGAGCGACCTTCGAGGAGATGTTGAGCGCCAGCTGGGCGGATTCGCCGCCGAGATAGGTCAGGGCCAGCAAAAGCCCGGCGAAGAGCACGCCGGGAGGCGAGAGGCGGCCGAGGAAGGCGACGATGATGGCGGTGAAGCCGTAGCCGGGCGAGATGGAGGGCTGAAGCTGGCCGATGGAGCCGGCCGCCTCGCCGATGCCGGCCAGCCCGGCCAGCGCGCCGGAGAGCAAAAAGGCGGCGGTTGTCGTCTGGCTGGCGGAAAATCCGGCGAAGAGCCCGGCGCGCGGCGCGGAGCCCATGACGCGGGTTCTGTAGCCATAGCGCATGCGGGCCAGCACAACCCAGAGGATGGCGACGGCGAGCAGGGCGATGAGCGCGCCCAGATGCACCCGCCCGGCAACGGCGGGCATGACGTGCCAGCCCTCGAAGCTGACGGACTTGGGAAAGTTGAAGCCCTTCGGATCGCGCCAGGGGCCGCGCACCAGCCAGTCCAGAAAGAGTTGGGCGACATAGACCAGCATCAGCGAGGTGAGAATCTCGTTGGTGTTGAAGCGGTTTTTCAACAGCGCCGGAATGTAGCCCCAGGCCGCGCCGCCCGCCGCGCCGAGAACCAGCATGGCCAGAAGCGCCAGCGGATCGTTCCAGCCGGGCAGCAGGATGGGGATGATGGAGCCGGCCACCGCGCCCATGACGAGCTGGCCTTCCGCGCCGATGTTCCAGACATTGGCGCGATAGGCCAGGGCCAGCCCCGAACCGATGAGCACGAGCGGCGCGGCCTTGACCACAAGCTCCTCCAGCGACCATGCGGAGGTGAGCGGCTCGATGAAATAGACGTAGAGCGCCCGCGCCGGATCGCGCCCCAGAATGGCGAACATGACGGCCCCGGCGATGAACGCCAGGGCGATGGCCAGCAGCGGCGAGGCCCAGGCCCATTTGCGCGACGGCGCGGCGCGTTTTTCCAGCACGAGGATCATTGCGCCGCCTCCGCCGTCTCGTGCGCGCCGGCCATGAGCAGGCCGATGGTTTCGCGGTCAAGCTTCGCCGCCGGGCGGGCCGGCGAAAGCTCGCCGCGCGAGATGACGGCGATGCGGTCGGCCACCTCGAAAATCTCGTCCAGATCCTGGGAGATGACCAGCACCGCCGAGCCGGAGCGGGCCAGATCGATGAGCTCCTGGCGGATGACGGCGGCCGCGCCGGCGTCCACGCCCCAGGTTGGCTGGTTGACGACGAAGAGCGACGGGTTCCTGTCCAGCTCGCGGCCCATGATGAACTTTTGCAGATTGCCGCCGGAGAGCGAGGCGGCGGCGGTGGCCGGGGTTGCGCCGCGCACGTCGTTGTTCGCGATCACCCGCGCACAGGTTTCGCGGGCCCGGCGGTAATCCAGAAAACCCTTGCGCACCAGCCCCTCGCCGGTGGCGTGGCGGGCCAGGAAGATGTTTTCGGTGAGGTTCATCAAGGGCACGCAGGCATGGCCGAGACGCTCCTCGGGGGCGAAGGCGGCCCCGGCGCGGCGGCGCGCGTTGATGCCGGAGCGCGAGACATCCTCGCCGCCGATAAAGACGGCGCCGCGCGCCTGGGCCAGACGCTCGCCGGAGAGAGCGCGGAACAATTCGCGCTGGCCGTTCCCGGCGACGCCGGCAATGGCCACCACCTCGCCGGCGCGCACATCCAGATTGACGCCG
>JALUFY010000012.1 GCA_027051995.1 Hyphomicrobiales bacterium | reverse complement strand
TTCCGGCGTCATGGGGCTTTCGCCCTTCGGCGTGATCTTGCCCACCAGAATGTCGCCCGGCTTCACCTCCGCGCCGATATAGACGATGCCCGCCTCGTCGAGGTTCTTCAGCGCCTCCTCGCCGACATTGGGAATATCACGGGTGATCTCCTCCGGCCCCAGTTTGGTGTCGCGGGCCATGACGTCAAATTCCTCGATATGGATGGAGGTATAGACGTCATCGCGCACGATGCGTTCCGAAAGCAGGATGGAGTCCTCGAAATTGTAGCCGTTCCACGGCATGAAGGCGACGAGCACGTTCTGCCCCAGCGCCAGCTCGCCCAGCTCCGTTGACTGGCCGTCGGCGATGATCTCGCCAGCCTTCACGTATTCGCCCTTCTGCACCAGCGGCTTCTGGTTGATGCAGGTGTCCTGGTTGGAGCGCTGGAACTTCGACAGATTGTAGATGTCCACGCCCGGCTTTGCCGGGTCGGTCTCCTCGGTGGCGCGGATGACGATGCGCCGCGCGTCAACCTGATCGACGATGCCCGGACGCCTGGCGGCGATGGCCGCACCCGAATCGCGCGCCACGCGGGCCTCCATGCCGGTGCCCACCAGCGGCGCCGAGGCGCGCAGCAGCGGCACCGCCTGCCTCTGCATGTTCGAGCCCATCAGGGCGCGGTTGGCGTCGTCGTTCTCCAGGAAGGGAATGATCGCGGCGGCCACGGAGATGATCTGCTTGGGGCTGACGTCGCAGTAATCGACGTTCTCGCGCGGCGTCAGGAAGACATCGCCCTGATGGCGCACCAGCACCATTTCCTCGGCGATCCTGCCGCCCTTCTCGAGCTTGATGTTGGCCTGCGCGATATGGTGCTTGCTCTCCTCGATGGCTGTCAGATAGTGCACCTCGTCGGTGATCCTGCCGTCCACCACCTTGCGGTAGGGAGCCTCGATGAAGCCATACTTGTTGACCCGCGCGAAGGTGGCCAGCGAGTTGATCAGGCCGATGTTCGGCCCTTCCGGCGTCTCGATGGGACAGATGCGGCCATAGTGCGTGGGATGCACGTCGCGCACCTCGAAACCTGCCCGCTCGCGGGTCAGGCCGCCCGGGCCCAGCGCCGAGAGCCTGCGCTTGTGGGTGATCTCCGAAAGCGGATTGGTCTGATCCATGAACTGCGACAGCTGCGAGGAGCCGAAGAACTCGCGCACCGCCGCCGCCGCCGGCTTGGCGTTGATCAGGTCGTGCGGCATGACGGTGTCGATGTCCACAGAGCTCATGCGCTCCTTGATGGCGCGCTCCATGCGCACCAGGCCGATGCGGTACTGGTTCTCCATCAGCTCGCCGACGGAGCGCACGCGGCGGTTGGAGAGGTTGTCGATGTCGTCGATCTCGCCATGGCCGTCGCGCAGCTCGTGCAGCGTCTTGACCACCGCAAGGATATCCTCCTTGCGCAGGGTGCGCTGGGTGTCCGGCGCGTCCAGGCCAAGGCGCATGTTCATCTTCACCCGGCCCACGGCGGACAGGTCATAGCGCTCCGGATCGAAGAACAGCGAGTTGAACAGCCCCTCGGCGGATTCGCGGGTCGGCGGCTCGCCGGGGCGCAGCACGCGGTAGATCTCCAGCAGCGCCTGATCGTGATTCTCCGCCTTGTCGGCCTTCAGCGTGTTGCGGATATAGGCGCCGGTGTTGACATGGTCGATGTCAAGCACGCGGATTTCCTTATATCCGGC
>JALUFY010000011.1 GCA_027051995.1 Hyphomicrobiales bacterium | reverse complement strand
GTGTTTTCCCAGTGGATGTGGCGGCGGTAGTTCTCGAAGAAGCCGCGCAGCATGTAGCCCAGCATGTCGGGATTGTCCGGCGCTTCTCCGGCCTCCAGCCGCGCCAGCGTGCCGGTCAGCTCCTCGGCGAAGCCCTCGTCTGAGGCGTGTTCCTCGCGCAGCCGGGCGATGATCTCCCCGGCCATGTCCGTCTCCCTGGCGCGCGCCAGCAGCAGCGGAAAGAGCCCCTCTTCCTCCTCCCGGTGATGCAGGGGCATGTCCCGGCGCAGGCATTCCGCCGCCTTGCGGCACAAGAGCGGCGGCGCGTTGCGCGGCAGGGCGTCGGCGATCTCCTCCAGCCATCCGCACATGCGCCACTGAACCTCGTGATCGCGCAGGAGCAGGGCGAAGGGATCATCCATCCCCCCGCCGTCCGCGCTCCCGCCGGGGGCGTCCTTTCGGTTTCCGGAATATGGATTCATGTCAATCCGGCAAGCCAGGTTCATCAAACCGTCCCGAGCTCAATCGAGCAAACTGTCGCAGGACGCAATGACCCAGATCAATCATGTTAAAAATGTGTTAATGATATGACTTGGATCACGATTGGCCTTTGAGTCCGGGCGGGCCGGTTGTGAACGGGGGGCTCCATCCCGATGGGGAAGGGGCGCACAACGAACCGGGCAGTAAATGAACCCATTGTTCTGAAACCAGATCGACAAGAGAGGGAAAGATGGGGGTTACAGTCAGACTAGCGCAGATGGCGGTATTGGCCGTTCTCGCCCTGGTGGCCATTTTCATGTGGTCGCAGGCCGTTGACACCGCTTACGCCATTCATGCGGGCATCTTCTTCATCGCCGCGGTCCTCGGACTGATCTACATGGCGAAAAACACGTTCAGCGGCCAGGCGGCCGCCGATCAGACCGAATACATGGACGATGTCGTCCGCGCCGGCATCATCGCCACGGTGTTCTGGGGCGTCATCGGCTTCACCGTGGGCGTCTATATCGCCTCGGAGCTGGCCTTCCCGGTTCTCAATTGGGATTTCCCGCTGACCAACTTCGGGCGTCTGCGCCCGGTGCACACCTCGGCGGTGATTTTCGCCTTTGGCGGCAACGGTCTGATCGCCACGTCCTTCTACGTGGTGCAGCGCACAAACAAGACCCGCCTGGCCTTCGGCAATCTGGCCTGGTTCGTCTTCTGGGGCTACCAGCTGTTCATCGTGCTGGCCGCCACCGGCTATGTCATGGGCGTCACCCAGGGCCGCGAATACGCCGAGCCCGAATGGTATGTGGACCTGTGGCTGACCATCGTCTGGGTGGCCTACTTCCTTGTCTTCTTCGGCACCCTGGTGAAGCGCAAGGTCTCCCACATCTACGTGGCCAACTGGTTCTATCTTTCCTTCATCGTCACCATCGCCATGCTCCATCTGGGCAACAACATGGCGGTGCCGGTGTCCTTCTTCGGCATCAAGAGCTATTCGCTCTTCTCCGGCGCGCCGGACGCCATCACCCAGTGGTGGTATGGCCATAACGCGGTGGGCTTCTTCCTCACCGCCGGCTTCCTCGGCATGATGTATTACTTCGTGCCCAAGCGCGCCAACCGCCCGGTCTATTCCTACCGGCTGTCCATCGTCCACTTCTGGGCGCTGATCTTCACCTACATCTGGGCCGGCCCGCATCATCTGCACTACACCGCCCTGCCGGACTGGGTGCAGACCCTGGGCATGGTCATGTCGGTGATCCTGTGGATGCCCTCCTGGGGCGGCATGATCAACGGCCTGATGACGCTGTCGGGCGCCTGGGACAAGCTGCGCACCGATCCCATCCTGCGCATGATGGTCATTTCCGTGGCCTTCTACGGCATGTCCACCTTCGAGGGCCCGATGATGGCCATCCGCTCGGTCAACGCCCTGTCGCACTACACAGACTGGACGGTCGGCCACGTGCATTCCGGCGCGCTCGGCTGGGTCGGCATGATCACCATGGGCTCGGTCTACTACATCGTGCCCAAGCTGTGGAACCGCGAGCGGCTCTATTCGGAGACGCTGGTGAGCTGGCACTTCTGGCTGGCCACGCTCGGCATCGTTCTCTACGCCTCCTCCATGTGGGTGTCCGGCATCATGCAGGGCCTGATGTGGCGTGAATACGACGCCCAGGGCTTCCTCGTCTATTCCTTCGCGGAGACGGTCGAGGCCATGCATCCCTACTATGTCATCCGCGCCCTTGGCGGCGGGTTCTACCTGGTTGGCGGCCTGCTCATGGCCTTCAATGTCTGGCAGACCATCAAGGGCAATGTCCGCTCCGGCGAGGCGATTGCCGCCGAGGCCCGGGCCTAGAAGAGGGGAGTAAGAGAAAATGGGAATCCTTAACAACCATGACAAGGTCGAACGCAGCGCCACGCTGCTGCTGATCCTGTCCTTCCTGGTCGTCACGGTTGGCGGCCTGGTCGAGATCGCGCCGCTCTTCTGGCTGGACAACACCATCGAGAAGGTCAAGGGCATGCGCCCCTACACCCCGCTCGAGCTGGCCGGACGCAAGATCTATATCCGCGAGGGCTGCTATCTGTGCCACTCGCAGATGATCCGTCCGTTCCGCGACGAGGTGGAGCGCTATGGCCACTACTCGCTGGCCGCCGAGAGCATGTATGATCATCCCTTCCAGTGGGGCTCCAAGCGCACCGGCCCGGATCTGGCCCGTGTCGGCGGCCGCTACTCCGACAAGTGGCACCGCCAGCATCTGCATGATCCGCGCTCTGTGGTGCCAGAATCCGTCATGCCAGGCTATCCCTTCCTCGCGAAGACGCCGCTTGACTACGAGCATATCGCGGATGACATGAAGACCAACCGCCTGGTCGGCGTGCCCTACACGGACGACATGATCAGGAACGCCAAGGCCGATGTCGTCGCCCAGGCGACGGGCGAGGACACCGACGGTCTGATCAAGCGTTACGGCCAGAAGACCTTCGGTTCGGCGGAACCGCTGAAGGCCCGTGACTTCGACGGAAATCCGGAGAAGATCACCGAGCTCGACGCGCTCATCGCCTATCTGCAAATGCTTGGCACGCTCGTGGATTTCAAGACGTTCGATCCGGACAATCCTGAAAACATGAGGTAAGGGCAATGACCTACGAAACAGTGGCGCACTACGCCGGCACCATATCAACCGTGCTTTTTGGCGTGTTCTTCCTCGCCGTGCTCGTCTTCGTGTTCCGTCCGGGCTCGACCCGGACATACGAGGAGCTGGCGCGGACGCCGCTGGATGATGACGAGATCAAGGACTGAAACATATGGCCAATCCTGAAAGAGATGAAGTTACCGGCACGGAGACGACCGGTCATGAATGGGACGGCATCAGGGAACTCAACACGCCGTTGCCCCGCTGGTGGGTGTGGACGTTTATCGCCACGATCGTCTGGGGCCTCGGCTACGTGATCGCCTATCCGGCCATCCCGCTGATACACACCAACACCAAGGGCCTTCTTGGCACTTCGGGCCGCACCGAGCTGGTTGCCGAGATGAAGGCGGCCAAGGCGCAAAAGGCGAAGTTCCTCGGCAAGATGTCGAAGCTCTCCGTCGAGGAGATCGCCAAGGATCCCGAACTGCGCGAATTCGCCACCCATGCCGGCGCGGCGGCCTTCAAGGTCAACTGCGTGCAGTGTCATGGCTCCGGCGCGCAGGGCGGTTATGGCTACCCGAACCTCAATGATGATGACTGGATCTGGGGCGGCAAGCTCGAGGACATCTACACCACCATCAAGGACGGCGTCCGCTACGAGCCCGACGCCAACGAGGATACGCGCACGTCCGACATGCCCGCCTTCGGCGGCGATCTGGAACCGGCGCAAATCGACGCCCTGGCCGAATACGTGCTGAAGCTCTCCGGGCAGAAGCATGACGAGGCCAAGGCCGCCGAGGGCGACAAGCTCTTCCACGGCGACGCCGGCTGCAACGGCTGTCATGGCGAAAAGGGCGAAGGCGTCCAGGAAGCCGGCGGCCCGCGCCTGGCCGACAGGATCTGGCTCTACAAGGGCGACAAGGCCTCCATCGTCAGCCAGATCACCAAGCCGAAGCTGGGCGTCATGCCGGCCTGGGGCTACAAGCACCGCCTGGATGACAACACCATCAAGGCGCTGACCATCTACGTCCACTCGCTGGGCGGCGGCGCGTCCTGACGGGCCGGGACAAATAACATCGCGCAGCCCCGCCACTCTTGCGGCGGGGCTTCGCACGGCAAACCAGGGGATGGCGTCCGCGCCATCCCCTGATCACGAAAGCCCGGCGGAACGCTCTGTGCGCGGCGGCTTTCCATGAGGCGAAAAGGCTGCGCGGCATGATGTCCGGATCGGGCCAGGGCCATTGTTTTTGAGTAACATTATCACAGATAAAATTTGTCAATTCGCCACCTTCGGGATCAAGGCGGGGCGCTTGCGGCGCCAGCCTCTTTCGCGCCACGGACAAGCCGGTGCGAAGGGATCGCAAGGCGTCATTTCTCATCCCCTGACCGGGGCAGGCATCAAAGGGCAAAGGGCCATGTCATGGTTGAAGTTCTGAACACCGTGAAAAAGGGCGGCAAGACGCCAGCCCAGAAACAGGCGCATGACCAGTCCGGCGGCGATTCGCTTTATGCGGCCCGCCGCAAGGTCTTCCCCAAGAGCGTCTCTGGCAAGTTCCGCAATCTGAAGTCCATCATTGCCCTCATCGCCCTGGCGGTCTTTTTCATCACCCCCTGGCTGCGCTGGGATCGCGGCCCCGGCCTGCCCGATCAGGCCGTGCTCATCGACCTGGCCCACCGCCGCTTCTATTTCTTCTGGATCGAGATCTGGCCGCAGGAGTTCTATTACGTGGCCGGCCTGCTCATCATGGCCGGCATCGGCCTGTTCATCCTCACCGCCATGTTCGGCCGCGCCTGGTGCGGCTATGGCTGCTGGCAGACGGTCTGGACGGATCTCTTCATGCACGTGGACCGCCTCATCGAGGGCGACCGCAACGCCCAGATGCGCCTCGACAAGGCTCCCTGGACGGCCAACAAGATCCTCAAGCGTTCGCTGAAATACGCCATCTGGGCCATCATCGCCTATGGCACCTCGCTCACCTTCATTCTCTATTTCGCCGATGCGCCCACCCTGGTGAAGGAGGTCTTCACCGGCCAGGCGCCATCGGTGGCCTATTCCACCATCGCCATCATGGGCACCATCACCCTCGTCTTCGCCGGTTTCATGCGCGAGCAGGTGTGCATCTACATGTGCCCCTGGCCGCGCATTCAGGGCGCCATGGTGGACGAGGACACCCTGATCGTCACCTACAACGACTGGCGCGGCGAGCCGCGCGGCTCCAAGCGCGACCACAAGAAGCATCCGGAAATCCAGTATGGCGACTGCATCGACTGCGGCCTGTGCCATGCGGTCTGCCCCACCGGCATCGACATCCGCGACGGCCAGCAGCTGGCCTGCATCACCTGCGCGCTGTGCATCGATGCCTGCGACGGCGTGATGGAGAAAATCGGCAAGCCGAAGGGCCTGATCTCCTATTCCAACCTGACCACCTACAACGAGCATTCCACCGGCAAGGATGTGAATTTCACCTGGCGCAGCTTCATCCGCCCGCGCACCCTGGTCTATCTCACCGTCTGGACGCTCATCGCCATCGGCCTGTTTTTGCATCTGACATTCCGCGACCATCTGCAGATCAATGTCGTGCATGACCGCAATCCGCTCTACACGCAGCTGTCTGGCGGCGGCGTGCGCAACGGCTATACCCTGCGCCTGCTCAACATGCAGCTTCAGCCGCGCATCTTCCGCGTCTCCATCGTTGGCCTGCCCGGCGGCAAGATGACCATCAACGGCTATGACAAGCCTCCGGCGCGCCAGATGGACATCCCCGTGAAGGGCAACAAGGCGCTGGCGCTCAAGGTCTATGTCACGGCCGATCCGGCCAAACTGAAATCCCCGCACATGGATTTCACCTTCCGCATCGAGGCCCTGGGCAAGGACGGCAAGCCCGCGGAGACCGCGCAGAAGAAGGCCGTTTTCGAAGCCCCGGCCAAATAGACGCAAACAGGCCGCCGGAACAGGCTATAATGGGCGGGCGGAGCAGGACGCGCTCCGCCCGCCGGACCGCAACAGACCAACCCCGGAGCGCGCCGCCATGCCTCAGGCGAAAAAACAGTTTCAGCTCACCGGCAGGCATGTGCTGGCCATGCTCGTGGTGTTTTTCGGCATCATCTTCGCCGTCAACGCGCTCCTGGTCTATCAGGCCGAAACCAGCTGGACGGGCCTTCTGCCCGGAAACGGTTATGAAGCCTCGATCAAATACAACGCCGAGGCCAAAAAGGCCCGCGCCATGCTCGCCAAGGGCTGGAAGACCACCCTCGAAGTCACGCCGGAAAAACGCCTGGCCATCACCTTGAACACCAGGGACGGCAAGCCCGTCACCGGTCTTGAGACGAAGGTCAAGCTGGGCCGCCCCGTGGGCTACCGGCAGGACCGCGAAATCTCCCTGCAGGAGCGCAAGATGGGCGTTTACCGCACAAAAGAGCCGCTCAAGCCCGGCGCCTGGCGCATTGATG
>JALUFY010000010.1 GCA_027051995.1 Hyphomicrobiales bacterium | reverse complement strand
CTCCTTGAGCACATCCTCCAGATCGCGGGCCGGGACATCGACAACATAATCGCGGGAAGGATCGTTCATGATGGTGTCGAACAGCGCCACCCGGCCGGTGATCCTGCCGAAATCCGCCTTCAGGGCGGCGTCCGGATAGCGGGCTGCGAGGGGAGCGGCGGGCGCATCCAGATCAATGGCGAAGGGATGCCCGCCGGACATGCGCAGCCAGTCCATGAGCAGCCGCGCCAGCAGCGTCTTGCCGTTGCGGGCGCGGTCGGAGCAGATGATGTGTATGGATGTTCCGCCGGCCATGAGCGCCTAGTCTCCGCATCTTTCCCGGGCGCGGCGTAAAAAACCGGCCCGCCCCTGACATTTTCATAGGCCATCAGGGGCGCTTTGAAAACATCCGGGGCGGGCCGGCGCGGTTTTACAGGCCTTGGGCCGGGCGCGTCAGGCTTGCAGCGAGCCTTCGAGCCAGGAAACCAGCTGGCCCTTGGGGGCGGCGCCGACCTGCTGGGCGACGACTTCGCCGTTCTTCACCAGCATGAGGGTGGGGATGCCGCGCACGCCGTATCTGGCCGGGGTGGAGGGATTGTCGTCGATGTTGACCTTGACGATTTTCACCTTGCCGTCCATCTCCGCCGAAATCTCATCGAGCGCCGGAGCAATCATCTTGCACGGGGCGCACCACTCGGCCCAGAAATCCACCAGAACGGGGGTGTCGGATTTCAGCACCTTTTCCTCGAAATCGGCGTCATTGACATGATCGACCATAACGGCATCTCCTTGGGAATATTATGTTCAAAGGCGCGGCCCGCTTGCCCGCGGCCCGTTTTCCGCCGCACACACTACGGAGCGCGCGCGGCGTGGTCAAGGCGCGGCGCTTCAACATTTTCACCCCCCGGAGAAGAACTCCGGCGCGAGGCTTGACGCGCTTGCCGGGGCGTGTCATCTGCCAAGCCATGACCGATCAGACACATATCCGCAATTTCTCCATCATCGCCCATATCGACCACGGAAAATCCACCCTGGCCGACCGGCTGATCCAGATCTGCGGCGGGCTCTCCGAACGCGAGATGAGCGAGCAGGTGCTGGACAACATGGAGCTGGAGCGCGAGCGCGGCATCACCATCAAGGCGCAGACCGTGCGGCTGACCTACACGGCGGAGAACGGCGAAAGCTATCAGCTGAACCTGATCGACACGCCCGGCCACGTGGATTTCGGCTACGAGGTGTCGCGCTCGCTGGCCGCCGTGGAGGGCTCGCTGCTGGTGGTGGACGCCTCCCAGGGCGTGGAGGCGCAAACGCTGGCCAACGTCTATCAGGCCATCGACAATGATCACGAGATCATCACCGTGCTCAACAAGGCCGATCTGCCAGCCGCCGAGCCGGAGCGCGTGCGCGGGCAGGTGGAGGACGTCATCGGGCTGGACGCCTCGGACGCGCTGGAGGTTTCGGCCAAGACGGGCATGGGCGTGAAGGACGTTCTGGAGGCCATCGTGCGGCGTCTGCCGCCCCCCTCCGGCGAGCGGGAGGCGCCGCTGAAGGCCCTTCTGGTGGATTCGTGGTATGATCCCTATCTCGGCGTCGTCGTGCTGGTGCGGGTGATCGACGGCGAATTGACCAAGGGCCAGAAGATCAAGCTGATGTCCACCGGGGCGGTCTATCAGATCGACCGGGTGGGCGTGTTCACGCCGAAAAAGGAGATGGTGAAGAGCCTGGGGCCGGGGGAGATCGGCTTTTTCACCGCCGCCATCAAGGAGGTGGCGGACACCCGCGTGGGCGATACGGTGACGGAGGAGAAGAACCCGGCGCCGGAGCCCCTGCCCGGCTTCAAGCCCGCCCAGCCGGTGGTCTTCGCCGGGTTCTTTCCCGTCGATTCGGCGCGCTTCGAGGATCTGCGCGAGGCCATGGCCAAACTGCGGCTGAACGACGCCAGCTTCGAATACGAGATGGAGACCTCCGCCGCGCTGGGCTTCGGCTTCCGCTGCGGGTTCCTGGGGCTGCTGCATCTGGAGATCGTGCGCGAGCGCATCGAGCGCGAATTCGACATCGACGTCATCACCACCGCGCCGTCGGTCATCTACCGGATATTCAGGACGGACGGCGGGATGATCGAGCTGCACAACCCCGCCGACATGCCCGATCCGGTGCATATCGACCGTATCGAGGAGCCGTGGATCGAGGCCACCATCCTCGTTCCGGACGAATATCTCGGCGCGGTGCTGAAGCTGTGCGAGGACAGACGCGGGCGGCAGAAGGATCTGACCTACGCCGGAACGCGCGCCATGGTGGTCTACGAGCTGCCTCTGAACGAGGTGGTCTTCGACTTCTACGACCGGCTGAAATCGGTGTCGCGCGGCTACGCCAGCTTCGATTATCACATGACCGGATACGAAACCGGCGATCTGGTGAAGATGCAGATCCTGGTCAACGGCGAGCCGGTGGACGCGCTATCAGTCATCGTGCACCGCGAGCGGGCGCGGCAGCGCGGGCGGGCGATGTGCGAAAAGCTCAAGGAGCTGATCCCGCGCCACCTGTTCAAGATCCCCATCCAGGCGGCCATCGGCGGCAAGGTGATCGCCCGCGAGACCATCTCGGCCATGCGCAAGGACGTGACCGCCAAGTGCTATGGCGGCGACATCACGCGCAAGCGCAAGCTGCTGGACAAGCAGAAGGCCGGCAAGAAGAAAATGCGCCAGTTCGGCAAGGTCAACATCCCCCAGGACGCCTTCATCAAGGCGCTGAAGATGGACGACGGCTGAGGGCGCGGGGGCGCTCTGGGAAATGGGGATTTGCGGCGTTCTCCCGCAGTTCGAATTTCTCCCTGAATGCCCTTGGTTCGTCATCTCCGCGAAGGCGGAGATCCAAGTGTGAATCCCGGCTTGCATGGAGATGGCGGCTGGAACACTGACGCGCAACCAGAGACATGGCCACATTGTCTACAGTATTCGGAGAGTCACACTTGGGTTCCCGCCTTCGCGGGAACGACGTGTGAGGGGATGACAAAAAACAAACCCCAACTTCCGGGGCGATGCGCCAGTGGTTGTTTTCTCACAACAATATGCGCTGCTGAAAATTTCCCCGGGCGCCGCCGCGCTTAATCAAAGAAACGGCGTGTGTGCAGCCCGCTTGCGCCACTTGACCCGGCTTTCGCATCCCCTGCTATAGTATCGTTCAGGGAGGAGCCGCGCGCGCGATGTCCAATTCCTGGATGGTCATATATATCGCCCTGGCCTATGTGGGCGCATTGTTCGCCGTCGCCTCGCTGGGCGACAGGTTTCCGCGCTGGCGCGGGCGGCCGCGTTCGCTCGTCTATGTGCTGTCGCTGGGCGTCTATTGCACGTCCTGGACGTTTTTCGGCTCGGTGGGGCTTTCGGCGCGCTCGGGGCTGGATTTCCTGCCCATCTACATCGGCCCGGCGCTGCTGCTGATGGCCGGGTGGCCGCTGCTGCGGCGGCTGGTGCGGGTCTCCAGATCGCAGAACATCACCTCCATCGCCGACTTCATTTCCGCCCGCTATGGCAAGAACCGGGCGCTGGGGGCGCTGGTGGCGCTTGTCGCCATCATCGGCGTGGTGCCCTATATCTCGCTGCAGCTGAAGGCCGTCTCCATGTCGCTGCAAACATTGATGCCGGACATGGAGGGGGCCAGCGGGTTTCTGTTTTCCGGGCGGGCAATCGACGGCATGGCGCTGGCGGTGACCATGGCCATGGCCGGATTCGCCATTCTGTTCGGCACCCGACACATCGACGCCACGGAGCATCAGGACGGGCTGATCCTGGCCATCGCGGTGGAATCGCTGGTCAAGCTGACGGCCTTTCTGGCGGTCGGCGTCTTCGTCGTGTTCTTTCTCATGGGCGGGCCTTCGGCGCTGCTGGCGCGGATGAGCGCCCATCCGGACATCGCCAGCCCGCTGAGCCACCCCATCGACGCGGCGCGCTGGCTGACCATGACGGCGCTTTCGCTTTTCGCCTTCATCCTGCTGCCCCGGCAGTTTCACGTGGCGGTGGTGGAGAACGCCGACGAGGAGGACGTGCGCAAGGCGGCCTGGACCTTCCCGCTCTATCTCGTGGCCATCAATCTGTTCGTCGTGCCCATCGCCATGGCCGGGCTGCTGGTGCTGGGCGATTCGGTGGACGCCGACACCTACGTGCTGGCGCTGCCGGTGGCCACCAGTCATGCGGGCATCGCGCTTTTCGCCTTCACCGGCGGGCTCTCGGCGGCCACCGCCATGGTCATCGTCGAGACCGTGGCGCTGTCGATCATGGCGTGCAACAACATCGTCATGCCCTTCATCCTGTCGCGCGGGGCGGCGGGCGGCGTGCCCTACGAGAACATGGGGCGGGTGCTGATCTTCATCCGCCGGGCGGCCATCGCCGTCATCCTCGCCCTGGCCTACAGCTATTACCGCATGGCCGGGGCGTCGGAGGCGCTGGCGCAGACGGGGCTTTTGTCCTTCGCGGCGGTGGCGCAGTTCGCCCCGGCGCTGTTCGGCGGGCTCCTGTGGCGCAAGGCAACCGCCGCCGGGGCGATGGCCGGCATCGGCGCGGGCTTTCTGGTCTGGGCCTATACGCTGCTTCTGCCCTCCTTCGCCGACGCGGGCTGGCTGCCGGGCGGCTTCATCGCCGATGGGCCGCTGGGGCTGGCCATGCTGCGGCCCCGGGAGATGTTCGGGCTGCGGGCCGATCCGCTGACTCATGGCGTCGTCTGGTCGCTTCTCGTCAACGCCGCGGCATGGGCCGGAGTGTCGCTGCTGACGCGGGTGTCTCCGGCGGAGAGGCTTCAGGCGGCGGCTTTCGCGGCGGCCGATCCGCCGGCGGTGACGCCCGCCCGCCTGTGGCGCACCTCGGTGCCGGTGGAGCGCCTGCGGGCCACGGTGGCGCGCTATCTGGGCGAGGAGCGCACGCGGCGCTCCTTCGAGGAGTTCGCCGCCGGCGCGGGCATGGAGCTGAACCCGGGAGACGACGCCGACATCCGCCTTCTGCGCTTCGCCGAGCATCTGCTGGCCTCGGCGGTCGGCGCGGCCTCGGCGCGGCTGGTCATGGCGCTGCTGCTGGAGCAGACGGCGTCCTCGCGCTCCGGGGCGCTGCAACTTCTGGACGACGCCACGGCGGCCATTCAATACAACCGCGACCTGCTGCAATCGGCCATCGACCATGTGCGCCAGGGCATCGGCGTGTTTGGCAGCGACTACAAGCTGATCTGCTGGAACCGGCAGTTCCGCGATCTGCTGCGGCTGCCGCCGGACATGGGGCGGGTGGGCGCGCCGCTGGAGGAAATCCTGCGCAACGTCATCAGGTCCGCCGATCCGCGCGCCCCGGTGGAGGAGGCGCTGGCCAAGCGGCTGACCTGCGTGACGGAAACCTTCGAGCCCTTTCAGGAGCGCTTCATCGACAGCGGCGCGGTGCTGGAGGCGCGCGCCTCGCGCATGCCGGGCGGCGGGCTGGTGATCACCTTCGCCGACATCACCAAGCGGGTGCTGGCGGCGGAAGCGCTGCAAATGGCCAATACGATGCTGGAGCGGCGCGTCGAGGAGCGCACGGCAGAGCTGACGCGGCTGAACCGCGAGCTGGCCAAGGCCAAGGCGGAGGCGGACAAGGCCAATCTGGACAAGACCCGCTTCATCGCCGCGGCCAGCCATGACATCGTGCAGCCGCTGAACGCGGCAAGGCTGTTCACCTCCACCCTGGTGGAGCGCACGGACGAAAAGGAGGTGGCGGCGCTGGCGCGCAACATCGACGCCTCGCTGGAATCGGTGGAGGACATCCTCACCGCGCTGCTGGACATTTCGCGCTTCGACGCGGGCGCGCGCAAACCCGAATACGCGGACTTTCCGCTCAACGGCATCCTGCTGCCGCTGGCGCGCGAGATGGCCCCGCTGGCGCGCGCCAAGGGGCTGGAGCTGCGCGCCGTGCCGTGTTCGGCCTGGGTGCGCTCGGACAGGCGGCTGCTGCGCAGATTGTTGCAGAACCTTCTCTCCAACGCCATCAAGTATACCGCATCGGGCAAGGTGCTCATGGGCTGCCGCGGGCGCGCTGGCGGCGTGCGCGTGGCCGTATATGACACCGGCCCGGGCATCCCCGAGGACAAGCGCGAAATGGTGTTCCGCGAATTCGCGCGGCTGCGCGAGAACAGCGGCAAGGAGCCGGGACTGGGGCTGGGGCTGTCCATCGTCGAGCGCATATCGCGCGTTCTGGACTGCCCGCTGACGCTGGAATCGGCGCCTGGAAAGGGAACGATGTTCGCCATTGATCTGCCCGCCGCGCGCCAGCGCGGCGCGGCGCGGGCGGAAGAGGCGGCGGGCGCGGCGGGGCGGATGTTCCGCCGCTGCCGGAAACGGTGCTGGTAATCGACAACGAACCGGCCATTCTGGAAGGCATGACGCGCCTGCTGAGCGGCTGGGGCAGCGATGTGCTGACCGCCGCCTCGGGCATGGAGTCGGCAGCCATCCTGCGGGCGCGCGGGGCGGATATCGGGCTGGTCATCGCCGACTATCATCTGGACGACGAGGAGGGGCTGAACGTCATCGAAACACTGCGGGCGCTGGCCGGGTGGCCCGTTCCGGCGGTGC
>JALUFY010000009.1 GCA_027051995.1 Hyphomicrobiales bacterium | reverse complement strand
GCTCTGGACATGGACGTCACCGGCATGATCGCCTGGTACAGGCGTATCAGCTTCATGGTCGCCAAGACCATCACCACCGTTCTTCTCGGCGGTTTCTTCGTCACCGGCATGATCATGTTCGGCAGGTATCATGACCGCCAGAAGGCCGAAACGAGGCTGGCCGCCCTGCGCCGCGAAAACGCCCGCGAGCAGGAAAAGGTGCGCGCCCTGCAAAGGCAGCTTGATGAGCTCAACGCCGCCATGGCGCAATTCAACCGCAAGATCGGCTCGGCCATGAAGGACAAGACGCGGCAAGGCGGAAAGACCGGAGCGAAAGCCGCCGGGGCGGGCAAGCGCAAGGCCGGCTGAGCCTTACGCATTTTCCGGTTGCAATCGGGCCGGGCTCCTGCAAAGCTGAGCGTGGCGGAATTCCGCCGCCAGGGGATCACAGGGACCGGGACGCCGGGAGAGCATGAGCGGGAAAAAGGTTCTCATCGTTCTGCATCAGAAGACCTCGACGCCGGGGCGGCTCGGCGCGTGGCTGAAGGGGCGCGGCATAAAACTCGACATCCGCTGCCCGGCCTGTGGCGATACCCTGCCCGAAACCCTCGAAAATCATTATGGCGTCATCATTTTCGGCGGCCCCGGCTCGGTCAATGACGATTGCCCCCATTACAAAAGCGAAATCGGCTGGCTCTCCGTCCCCCTGCGCGAGAGCAAACCTTTCATCGGCATCTGCCTTGGCGCGCAGATGCTGTCGAAACATCTGGGCGCGCCCGTCGGCCCGCATCCCGATGGCTTCAGTGAGGCGGGCTATTATCCCGTCCGCCCCACCGATCTTGGCTGGGCCCTGTGCGACTGCTGGCCCGATCAGGTCTATCAATGGCACCGGGAAGGCTTCGAGCTGCCCTCCGGCGCGGAGCTGCTGATAGAGGGCCTGGGGCATTTCCCCAATCAGGCCTACCGCTATGGCGGCGCGGCCTTCGCCTTGCAGTTTCACCCGGAAGTCACCACCGCCATGATGCACCGCTGGACGGTCAAGGCCGCCCACATGCTCGCCCGCCCCGGCGCGCACCCGGCGCACACCCATTTCCGCGACAGGCTGGTGCATGACCCCTCCGTGGCCTGCTGGCTGGACAGGTTCCTCGACTACTGGCTGACCATCGGCGAGTCCGGGGCGCGCGGCAAGGCCGCCTGAGGCCAGCCCCCGGGGACGGAGGCCGCAAGCTTGCATCATCCCCGCGCAATTCCCATATTCCGTCATGACGCCTGTATTATCCGGGGGACGAAAAGCGCATGACGGATGGAAACGGCACCGGTCTGAACCGCCACAACAACGCCTGGAAGGTCTTCACCGGCCATGACAACGCCGCCACCGTGCGCGACGGCTTCTGGCCCAAGATGGCCCGCTTCGCCGCCCGCATTCCCTTCGCCGGGGAGGCCCTGGCCGCGTGGTATTGCGCCACCGACCCGGCCACGCCGGCGCGCGTCAAGGCCATTCTGATGGCCGCCCTGGCCTATTTCGTCGTCCCCATCGATTTGATCCCGGACATGATCCCCGGCCTCGGCTTCACCGATGATCTGACCGTGCTCGTCACCAGCATCGGCCTGATCCGCGCCCACATGAAGCCCGAACACCGAAAGCAAGCCCGCAAGGCCCTGGAAGACCTCAAGGCGGGCCGCAAGCCGCAATCTGGCCAGATTTGACGGCGACAAGGAATTCTCGCCCCCATCCGCCATCTGGACGAACCGCCAGCAAGGTCTTACAAGTCGCATCATGAAACCGATTCGCATACTCGCGGCCCCGTCCCTGGCCGCCGCCATCGCCCTGACATCCGCCGCCGCCCTGGCTCAGGAGCCCGTTGAGGCCGGAACATTCGGCAAGTGGACCGCCTATCACTACAAGACCAAAAAGGGCCCGGTGTGCTACATCGTCTCCAGGCCGGTGAAATCCACCGCCTCGCGCAAGAACATCAAGCGCGACCAGGCCTTTTTCATCGTCACCAACCGCCCTGCGGCGAAGGTGCGCGAAGAGGTCAACACCATCATCGGTTACGCCTTCAGGCCGAACTCCCAGGCCATCCTGAAGATCGACAACACCACCTTCAAGCTGTTCACCACCGGCGACGGCGCATGGAGCGACGGCCCGGCCACCGACCACAAGATCACCGCCGCCATGCGGCGCGGCAGGACGATGACCGTCACCGGCGTCTCCCGGCGCGGCACGAAAACCGTCGATACCTACGACCTGAAAGGCGTCACCGCCGCCCTGAAGGCCATCGGCGGCCTTTGCAAAAAGAAATGATTTCGCCCATACAGGGCCAATGACCACGCAGGAACACACGAAACCCGCCCTCACCGGGCTGGACAGGGCCGCTCTGGCGGACATCCTGAGCATCGCGGATGTGCCGGAGCGCCAGCGCAGGATGCGCGCCCAGCAGATTTGGCGCTGGATATACAATCGCGGCGTCACGGATTTCGCCGCCATGACCAACATCGCCAAGCCGCTGCGCGCCCGTCTGGCGCGGGAGTTCACCATCGCCCGCCCGAGGGTGGCCGCCCGCCAGGTCTCGAAGGACGGGACCCGCAAGTGGCTGCTGCGCCTGGCGCCGGACGAAACCGGCCAGCGCCACGAGGTCGAGGTGGTCTACATCCCCGAGGAAGACCGCGGCACCCTGTGCGTCTCCTCGCAGGTGGGCTGCACCCTCAACTGCACCTTCTGTCATACCGGCACGCAGAAATGGGTGCGCAATCTCACCGCCGGAGAGATCGTCTCGCAAATCCTCGTGGCCCGCGACGATCTGGGCGACTGGCCCGATGTCATGGCCGCCAATCCGGACGCCCCGGCCTCTGGCCGCTGGATCACCAACGTGGTGCTCATGGGCATGGGCGAGCCGCTCTACAATTTCGATAACGTCAAGACGGCCTGCGAGATCATCTCCGATGGCGAGGGCATCTCGCTGTCTAAACGCCGCATCACCCTCTCCACGGCGGGCGTCGCGCCGGAAATCCCCCGCGCCGGGGCGGAAATGGGCGTCATGCTGGCCATTTCCCTGCACGCCACCACCGACGAGGTGCGCGACAGGCTGGTGCCGCTGAACCGCAAGTATCCGCTGAAGGCGCTGCTCGATGCCTGCCGCGCCTATCCTGGCCTGTCCAACGCCCGGCGCATCACTTTCGAATATGTCATGCTCAAGGGCATGAACGATTCCCCCGCCGACGCCAGGCGTCTGGTGAACCTGCTGCGCGGCATCCCCGCAAAGGTCAATCTCATCCCCTTCAATCCCTGGCCCGGCAGCCCCTACGAATGCTCGGACTGGCCGGCCATCGAGCGTTTCGCGGAGATCGTCAACCGCGCCGGATACGCCTCGCCCGTGCGCAGCCCGCGCGGGCGCGACATCATGGCCGCCTGCGGCCAGCTGAAATCGGAATCACAACGCCTGCGCGCCAGCCAGAGAACCCGCCCGGCGCAAAACAGGACGGCGGCCACATGACCGCCGCGTGAAATCCGCTTGGTGTGTGAGATGGATGGCCGCTCAGCCCGCGTCGCGCATGACGCTGACGCGCACCCCCGGATGGCCCTTTTCCGCCAGCCGCGCGGCGATGATCTCTTCCAGCCGCCGGGGCGTCAGACCGGAGGCGTCCACCTTGCCATAGCGGCCCAGATCAAGCTGGCCATTGGCCGCCAGCTTGCAGTCGCCCGGCAGATCGTCCGCGCCGAAAGCGATGATCTTGATGCTGTCGCCGGCGTTCAGCACATCCGCCGCTGGCGTCAGCGATGTATCGCTGTAGGACGAAGCATCGGGAATGACCGTTTGCGGATCAGGCACGTTCGAGCAGGCGGCCAGCGCCGCGCCCGCGAACAGAATGACAAGACCGTTTGTGATCTTCATGGAGCAACCCGATCCGAACATCTTCCGCCCCCAAAGCTTCCTGATTTTCTGTTTTTTCGTCACCGGAAGCACCGGTGGCGAGTTTATGCCCGCGTCCGCCACAATGCAAGGGACGCCGCGCTTCCTGCATGAAAATTGTGGCGGCAAATCGTTAAGAATTGATGAAAATGCCCGCCATGCGCGAAAACGCCCGCCTTGCCGGACTCCATGCGGGCGCCGGGCAAAACAGCTTGACGCTTCCCGCCCCGGGCGGCAAGAAACGCCCATGCCCGCCTGCAACGAAACCTGCCTGACCATCCTGTTTCTGTGCGCCGGAGCCGCCCTTTCCGCCTGGGCGGCCTGGGCGGAGAAACGCTGGCGCGATGACCACAAGGTGCCCATCGTGCCCACGACACCGCTGATGTTCATCGGCATGGTGGCGGTGCTTCTGGCCCTGGTGCATCTGATGACGCTGGCGGGCATCAAAAAACCTTGAACGGAACACGCCTCGAGGCGCGGGATGGGAGAGCGGCGAAAACCTCAGTTCCCGGCCACCCGCAAGGCGCTTTCGGTTTTCTTCATGGCCGTATCCAGCAGCCTGTCGCGGCCATAGACATCCGCGTAGCCGTGCAGCCGCCCCGCATCGTCCGGCCACACGGTGAAATAGGCAAGATGCACGGGGATCTTGCGCTTCAGCGGCATGCGCTCGTTCTTGCCCGCATCAATGCGCGACTGCACCTCGCCCTGCGGCAGTCCGGTCACCAGCTCCGCCAGCTTGAGCGGATTCTGCACCCGCACGCAGCCATGCGAGAAGGCGCGCCTCGAACTGTTGAACAGCGAGCGCGACGGCGTGTCATGCATGTAGATGGAATGCTTGTTGGGGAACAGGAACTTGATATGCCCCAGGGCGTTCTTGCCGCCCGGCGGCTGGCGCACGTCAAAGGGCACCTTGGAGGCCCCGCCATAGGCATACCAGTCCACCGAGGATGAACTGACGCGCTGGCCCCTGCGGTTGTAAACTTCGAATCCCTTGCGGTCGAGATAAGACGGATCGCGCAGCAGTTTCGGCATCATCTCCCGCGTGATGATGGATTGCGGCACGCCCCAGTAGGGGTTGAACACCACCATCTCCATCTGATCGGAGAAAAAGGCCGTCTGGTGATTGGGCTTGCCGATGATGACCCGCGTTTTCCACACCGTCCTGCCATTGCGCACCAGATAGACTTCGAAGGCAGGCTGGTTGACGAGAAAATGCGTGGCGCCGAAATCTCGCGGCATCCAGCGCAGGCGCTCCATGTTCAGGGCGATCTTGCGCGCCCGCGCCGCCCTGCCTCCGCCCCGGCGGCGGCTGAAGGCGCGCAGCGTGCCCTTGCCGATGATGCCATCGGGCTTCAGCCCCGACTTGCGCTGAAATTCGCGCACCGCCCGTTCGGTCTTCTCGTCATAGATGTTGATGTCGTCTTCCGGCACGGCGTCGGACACGACGCCATCCGCGCCCGTCTCGGCGGCGGCCATTTTTCTGTTCCCGGCCGGTTCGCTTTTGCTCAGGAACCCGAATCGGATCAGATATTCGCGAATCAGTGGAAGGCGTGTGTCATAACCGCCCGGCCGGATCAGCGGCCCGGCGGCGATGGGCGCCAGGGGCTCTTCCTTCTCGCCCGCGCCAAGCCGCTTCAATGCGGCGCGCATGATCCGGTAGGCCCTGTGACGCGGCAGCAGACTGCCCAGCCATTGCGCCGGATCGGCGGATTCGGCCAGCCGTTTCAGGGCCGTGTCCGCGCCCACGCGCGGCGGATGAAGGTCATGATAGGCGCTCAGCCTGTTGGGATTGACCACCCCGCCGGAGGCATGCCCGGCGTAGCGCAGGGCCGCCGCCGTCAGCTCTATGTCCAGCTGCGCCAGCTTGGCCGCGTCCCCCTCGATCTGCTCGAGATCGCCATTGACGCCCCAGACGGAAGGCAGCCGGTACATGGCCGGATCAAGCCCCTCCTCGCCGGAGCGCGCCAGCCTTTCCAGAACCGGAAAGGCTCTCTGCTCTATCCCTTCAAGAGATGTCCACACGGGGCGAAAGCCGCGCTTGGCGTAAAACTTCAGGATGGCCTTGCGATGCCCCGGCGTCACGCGAAAAGACGTCACGCCCTGCGCCAGACTGTCATGAATCAGCCCCGCCAGCGTATCATTCTCCGCCACGGCTCCGGGCGCATTCCCCGACAGCGCCACAAGGCGCGGCGCGGAATAGACATAGATTTTCGGCTTTTCCGGCGGCGGCGTCACCGCGATGCGGCGCGGCCTGTCTCCATACTGGTCATAACGGTCGAAGGACGATCGCGGCCCTCTGTCGAATATGCCGAAGAAATTGAAATCCCGCCTCGGCGCGGCGGGACGGCGGGCTTTCGCGGGCGCGCGCTTGCTCACGCCCCAGTTGCCGATGACCTTGCCGGCCTGGCTGGCGGGCACGCCGGCTCCCGCAAGGGCGGCCGCCACGGCGGCGGAAATCAGGGCAGCGGTCACACGTTTCATGCATCATCCTCCAGAAGGCCGCCAAGGATAGAGCCGCCTCCGGCTTAACACAACCGTCCGCCCGCCCCTCGCACGCATATTTTACCATCCGTGTCTTTCATGCAAGCCCTCACGGCGAAATATCACCCGCCGCGGATGGGCCTGCGATAGTGACAAAATAATAAGGCAAATGCATTAATCAGACACAAAACCCCGC
>JALUFY010000008.1 GCA_027051995.1 Hyphomicrobiales bacterium | reverse complement strand
GCTCTGGCACGCGGGTGAAGCCATAGCGTCCGTAATAAGGTTCGTCGCCGACGAGGAAGACCAGCGCGTGCCCGGCCCCGCGCGCCGCGTCCAGCCCGGTGCGCATCAACGCATCGCCCAGCCCGCCGTTCTGAAAATCCGGATGCACCGCAAGCGGCCCCAGCAGTAGCGCCGGCTGGCCAACGGGATGGATGCGCAGCGGCCAGAAGGAAATGAGGCCCGCCAGCCGTCCACTGGCGGCATCAAGGGCGTGGAAGGACAGCCCCGGCACCGGCGCCGATCCCTCGCGCAGGCGGTAGGAGGCCTTCGTGCGGCGCTCAAGGCCGAAGGCAGCGTCCAGCAGCCTCTGCGCTTCTCCATCGGGCGCGGGGGCGTTGATCAGCCGGAACCATTCGTTCGTTGCCGCCCGTGCCGTCATGCGCGCGCTCCCGCTCCAATGTCGCCAAATCACCATTGCACCGATGGCGGCCGGCCTTCAAGCACCTCCGCGAGGCGCCGGCGGGTGCCAGCGCCCGTGTCCGGTGGCAGATTGTCTGGCGCGAAGAAGCCCATCTCGGCGATCTCGGCGTTGGGCCGCCAGGGGTGCCGCACATATTGGCCGGGGCGCAGCACGTAGAGCAATACGTGGTCGCCGGGCAGCATGGCGCGGTTGTCGTAGATGCCGAAGAGTAGCGGGCGCGCGATGACCTCGATGCCCGCCTCGTCCAGCAGCTCGTGGGCGAGCGCCGATTCCGCCGAATCGCGCTTTTCCACACCGCCGCCGGGCAGCGTCCAGCCGGGCCGGTAGGTGTGGCGCACCAGCAGCACGCGCCCCTCCTCGTCGAACACCATGCCGCGCACGCCCAGGGTGAGCGCGCGGGTGAGGCGGAAGATACGCCGCAACAGCCGCCGCCGCATGCCTTGCGGCAGCAGCCCCAGCAGGCGATAGAGGTTTTCGGTCGCGCCCGGCATGCGGCGATGGTAAGAGGGGAAGGTGGGAAAGAGGTAAACGGAAGGGAGCATGCCCGTCTTGTCCGCCGAGAATTCCGACATTGCCGTGCGGCCCGTCTCCAGCCGGCGCGAACTTTCCACCTTCATCCGCCTGCCGCAGGTCATCTATGCCGACGATCCGGCCTGGGTGGCACCGCTGGAAGTGGACATGCGCATGCGGCTGTCGAAGAAGCAGCCCTATTTTCAGCACGCCGAGGGCGAGCTGTTCATCGCCTGGCGCGGCGCGGCGCCGGTGGGGCGCATCACGGCGCAGATCGATAGGCTGCACCTTCAGCGTTACGACGACGCCACGGGCTTCTTCGGCTTTCTGGAAGGGCACGACGATCCGGCCATTTTCCGCGCCCTGCTGGCGGCGGCGGCAGACTGGCTGGCCGCGCGGGGCATGCGGCGCATGCGCGGGCCGTTCTCGTGGTCGATCAACCAGGAAAGCGGCCTGCTGGTGGACGGCTTCGACACGCCGCCGGCGGTGATGATGGGCCATGCGCGGCCCTGGCATGCCCGGCACGTGGAGGCGGCGGGCCTGCGAAAGGCGATGGATCTCATCGCCTACGACTTCCACCCCGGCATGCGCCCGCCGGAGAAGATGCGCGCCTTCATCCGGCGGCTGAAGGAGAAGGGCGATCTCGCGGTGCGCCCCCTGAACCGCAGGCGGTTCCGGGACGAGCTGAACCTGATCATGGACATCTTCAACGATGCCTGGTCGGAAAACTGGGGGTTTGTGCCCTTCACCGAGGCGGAAAT
>JALUFY010000007.1 GCA_027051995.1 Hyphomicrobiales bacterium | reverse complement strand
AGCCTGCGCCTGCCGCCGGGCGTGGCCGGGCGCGTCGTCGAGGTGCGGGTGTTCAACCGCCACGGCATCGAGAAGGACGAGCGCGCGCTGGCCATCGAGCGCGAGGAGATCGAGCGCCTGGCCAAGGACCGCGACGACGAGCTGGCGATTCTCAACCGCAACACCTATGGCCGCCTGCGCGATTTCCTCACCGGCAAGGAGGCGGCTGGCGGGCCGAAGGGCTACAAGCTGAAAGGCAAGATCACCGGCGAGGCGCTGGACGAGATCCCGCAGTCGCAGTGGTGGAACATTGCCCTTGCGGACGAAAAGCCGCTGTCGGAGCTGGAGGCCATGCGCACCCAGTACGAGGAAACCAAGAAGCGGCTGGAAGAGCGCTTCCTGGACAAGGTGGAGAAGCTGCAAAGGGGCGACGAGCTGGCGCCGGGCGTGATGAAGATGGTCAAGGTCTTCGTCGCCATCAAGCGCAAGATCCAGCCCGGCGACAAGATGGCCGGCCGCCACGGCAACAAGGGCGTGGTGTCGCGCATCCTGCCGGACGAGGACATGCCGTTCCTGGAGGACGGAACGCCGGTGGACATCGTGCTCAACCCGCTGGGCGTGCCCTCGCGCATGAACGTCGGGCAGATTCTGGAGACGCATCTGGGCTGGGCTTCCGAGGGGCTCGGCCGGCAGATCGCCGAAATGGTGGAAGCCTGGCAGGCGGAGAACAGGCCGGCCATCGTCGCCGATATCCGCAAGAAGCTGCTGGACATCTACGAGCAGCCCGAGGAGCGCGAGGAGATCGAGAAGGCCTCCGATGACGAGATCATCTCCATGGCGCATCTGCTGAAGAAGGGCGTGCCCATGGCCACCCCGGTGTTCGACGGCGCCAAGGAAGAAGACATCAACCGGATGCTGGAGATGGCCGGCCACAAGACCTCCGGCCAGGTGACGCTCTATGACGGGCGCACCGGCGAGGCCTTCGACCGCGAGGTCACGGTGGGCCGCATCTACATGCTCAAGCTGCATCATCTGGTGGATGACAAGATCCACGCGCGCTCCATCGGCCCGTATTCGCTGGTCACGCAGCAGCCGCTGGGCGGCAAGGCGCAGTTCGGCGGCCAGCGCTTCGGCGAGATGGAGGTCTGGGCGCTGGAGGCCTATGGCGCGGCCTATACCCTGCAGGAGATGCTCACCGTGAAGTCCGACGACGTGGCCGGGCGCACGAAGGTCTACGAATCCATCGTGCGCGGCGACGATTCCTTCGAGGCAGGCATTCCGGAGAGCTTCAACGTGCTGATCAAGGAAATGCGCTCGCTGGGCCTCAACGTCGAGCTGGTTTCCGACACCGGCGAGCCGCAGCCGGTGGCCGAAGGCTGATGCAATTTGCGAAGGGGCGCGGGCGGCCGCCAGTCCGGGCAGGCCGCCCGCCCCGTCGAACACGAGATTTTCAAGAGCCCGCCGAGGCTCGCTCCTGAAGGAGACGAAGCGAAATGAATCAGGAAGTCGCGAACATTTTCAATCCCGGCGGCCAGCCGCAGTCCTTCGACATGATCCGCATCGGCATCGCCTCGCCGGAGAAGATCCTGTCGTGGAGCTATGGCGAGATCAAGAAGCCGGAGACGATCAACTACCGCACCTTCAAGCCGGAGCGCGACGGCCTGTTCTGCGCCCGCATCTTCGGCCCGGTGAAGGATTACGAGTGCCTGTGCGGCAAATACAAGCGGATGAAGTTCAAGGGCGTCATCTGCGAAAAGTGCGGCGTCGAGGTAACCCTCTCCAAGGTGCGCCGCGAGCGCATGGGCCACATCGACCTGGCTGCTCCGGTGGCGCACATCTGGTTCCTCAAGTCGCTGCCCAGCCGCATCGGCCTGCTGCTCGACATGACGTTGAAGAACATCGAGCGGGTGCTCTATTTCGAAAGCTATATCGTCATTGAGCCGGGGCTGACGCCGCTTGAGCCGATGCAGCTTCTGTCGGAGGAGGAATACCTCGCCGCGCAGGAGGAATACGGCCTGGACGGCTTCACCGCCGGCATCGGCGCGGAGGCCATCCGCGAGCTTCTGGCGGCCATCGACCTGGAGAAGCTGCGCGACGAGCTGAAGGCGGAAATCGCCGAATCGCGTTCGGAACTGAAATCCAAGAAGCTGGCCAAGCGGCTGAAGGTGGTGGACGCCTTCCTGCAGTCCGGCAACCGGCCCGAATGGATGATCCTGACGGTCATCCCGGTGATCCCGCCGGAGCTGCGCCCGCTGGTGCCGCTGGATGGCGGGCGCTTCGCCACCTCCGACCTGAACGATCTCTACCGCCGCGTCATCAACCGCAACAACCGCCTGAAGCGCCTCATCGAGCTGCGCGCGCCGGACATCATCATCCGCAACGAAAAGCGCATGCTTCAGGAAGCGGTTGACGCGCTGTTCGACAACGGCCGCCGCGGGCGCACTATCACCGGGGCCAACAAGCGGCCGCTGAAGTCGCTGTCCGACATGCTGAAGGGCAAGCAGGGGCGCTTCCGCCAGAACCTGCTGGGCAAGCGCGTGGACTATTCGGGCCGCTCG
Organism: Hyphomicrobiales bacterium; assembly: GCA_027051995.1. Taxonomy (GTDB): domain Bacteria; phylum Pseudomonadota; class Alphaproteobacteria; order Rhizobiales; family Aestuariivirgaceae; genus Thermopetrobacter. Next base: position 4,067 of record JALUFY010000007.1, on the reverse strand, counting down.
GTCATCACCGTGGGGCCGGAGCTGAAGCTGCATCAGTGCGGCCTGCCCAAGAAGATGGCGCTGGAGCTGTTCAAGCCGTTCATCTACGCGCAGCTGGACAAGAAGGGGCTGTCCTCCACCGTCAAGCAGGCCAAGAAACTGGTGGAGAAGGAAAAGCCCGAGGTCTGGGACATTCTCGACAACGTCATCCGCGAGCATCCGGTGATGCTGAACCGCGCGCCGACGCTTCACAGGCTGGGCATTCAGGCCTTTGAGCCGGTGCTCATCGAGGGCAAGGCCATTCAGCTGCATCCGCTGGTCTGCGCCGCCTTCAACGCCGACTTCGACGGCGACCAGATGGCCGTGCATGTGCCGCTGTCGCTGGAGGCGCAGCTGGAAGCGCGCGTGCTGATGATGTCTACCAACAACATCCTGCATCCGGCCAACGGCGCGCCTATCATCGTGCCGTCGCAGGATATCGTGCTGGGCCTCTACTACCTTTCGCAGATGCGCAAGAACGAGCCGGGCGAGGGCATGGTCTTCGCCAACATGGCCGAGGTGGAGGCGGCGCTGGACGCCGGCGTGGTGACGCTGTTCGCCAGGGTGAAGGCGCGCTTCACCTATCTGGATGACGAGGGCAACGAGGTTTCGAAGATTTTCGAGACGACGCCGGGCCGGCTGAAGATCGGCGAGCTGATCCCCAAGGTGCCGGGCATCTCGCTTGATCTGTGCAACAAGCTGCTGACGAAAAAAGAGATCTCGAAGATGATCGACGAGGTCTATCGTCACTGCGGCCAGAAGGAGACGGTGATCTTCTGCGACCGGATCATGGATCTCGGCTACAAGGAAGCCTGCAAGGCGGGCATCTCCTTCGGCAAGGACGACATGGTGATCCCCGAAACCAAGCAGAAGCTGGTGGAGGAGACGCGCAAGCTGGTCGAGGAATACGAGCAGCAGTATATCGACGGCCTGATCACCCAGGGCGAGAAATACAACAAGGTCATCGACGCCTGGTCGAAATGCACCGACAAGGTGGCCGACGAGATGATGGCGCGCATTTCCGCCGTTCAGATCGACGAGGAGACGGGGCGCGAGAAGCCGCAGAACTCCATCTACATGATGGCCCATTCCGGGGCGCGCGGCTCGCCCGCGCAGATGAAGCAGCTGGCGGGCATGCGCGGCCTGATGGCCAAGCCCTCAGGCGAGATCATCGAGACGCCGATCATCTCCAACTTCAAGGAGGGCCTGAGCGTTCTGGAATACTTCAACTCCACCCACGGGGCGCGCAAGGGCCTGGCGGACACGGCGCTGAAGACCGCCAACTCGGGATATCTGACGCGCCGTCTGGTGGATGTGGCGCAGGATTCCATCATCCTCGAGGAGGATTGCGGAACGGAGAAGTCCATTACCACCCAGGCGGTGATCGAATCCGGCGAAGTGACCGTTTCGCTTGGCGACCGCGTTCTGGGCCGCACGGCGGCGGAGGATGTCGCCCATCCGGCCACCGGCGAGATCATCGTGAAGAAGAACGAGGAGATCACCGAGGAGAAGGCGCGGGCCATCAACGAGGCCAATATTCAGGAAATCCGCATTCGCTCGGTGCTGACCTGCGAGACGCACTATGGCGTGTGCGCCAAGTGCTACGGCCGCGATCTGGCGCGCGGCACGCCGGTCAACCTCGGCGAGGCGGTGGGCGTCATCGCCGCGCAGTCCATCGGCGAGCCGGGCACCCAGCTGACCATGCGCACCTTCCACATCGGCGGCACCGCGCAGGTGGTCAGCGAGAGCTTCATCGAGGCCAACTATGACGGCAAGGTGAAGATCGTCAATCCCGATCTGGCGCGCAACTCCGCGGGCGATACCATCATCATGGGCCGCAACGTGCAGCTGGTCATCACCGGCGAGGATGGCGCGGAGCGGGCGGTGCACAAGCTGCCCTTCGGCGGCAAGCTGCTGGTGGCCGACGGAGATTCGATCAAGCGCGGCGCCAAGCTGGCGGAATGGGATCCCCACACCCGGCCGATCCTGACGCAGGCCGAGGGCGTCGTCGATTTCGAGGACGTGGTCGAGGGCGTCTCGGTGCATGAGGTGACCGACGAATCCACCGGCATCACCAAGCGCGTGGTGGTGGACTGGCGCTCGTCTCCGCGCGGCGCCGATCTGAAACCGGCCATCGTCATCAAGGACAAGAACGGCGAGGTGATGAAGCTCAGGCGTGGCGGCGAGGCCCGCTATCCGCTGTCGGTGGACGCCATTCTGTCGGTCAACCCCGGCGACAAGGTGAAGGCGGGCGACACGCTGGCGCGCATCCCGCTGGAAAGCGCCAAGACCCGCGACATCACCGGCGGCCTGCCGCGCGTGGCGGAGCTGTTCGAGGCGCGCAGGCCGAAGGATCACGCGGTGATCGCCGAGATCACCGGGCGGGTGGAGTTCGGCCGCGACTACAAGAACAAGCGGCGCATCGCCATCGTGCCGGAGGATCCCGATCAGGAGAAGGTGGAATACCTGATCCCCAAGGGCAAGCACCTTCAGGTGCAGGAAGGCGACATGATCGAGAAGGGCGAATACCTGCTCGACGGCCATCCCGCGCCGCATGACATCCTGGCCATCAAGGGCGTCGAGGAGCTGGCGGTCTATCTGATCAATGAAATTCAGGACGTCTACCGCTTGCAGGGCGTGACCATCAATGACAAGCACATCGAGGTCATCGTCCGCCAGATGCTGCAGAAGGTGGAGATCACCGATCCGGGCGATGCGCCCTTCCTGGCCGGCGAGCAGGTGGACAAGTGGGAGCTGGAGGACATCAACAAGCAGCTGATCGCCGAAAAGAAGACCCCGGCGCAGGCCAATCCGGTGCTGCTCGGCATCACCAAGGCCAGCTTGCAGACGCGCTCCTTCATCTCCGCCGCCTCCTTCCAGGAGACGACGCGGGTGCTCACCGAAGCCGCCGTGCAGTCCAAGGTGGACAGGCTCGAGGGGCTGAAGGAAAACGTCATCGTCGGCCGCCTCATCCCGGCGGGCACCGGCGGCATGCTGCGGCGCCTCAAGCAGATCGCCGAAAAGCGTGACGCCCTGATCCTGGCGGAAAAGGAGAAGGAAGCGGCGCGCATCGCCAAGGCCGCCGAAAAGGCCGCGAAGGAGGCGGCCGAGGCGGCTGAAGCTGGGGCCGCCGCCGCGATTACCGATGAAAGCGCGCCACAGGCCGCCGGCGCTCCGCAGCCGGAGGTGATGGACGCCCCCGCTGACGAGGCGAAGCCGGAGAACCCGGAGGGCGGAGAAAATCCGCAGACGCCGGAAGAGGACGAATCGTGATCCGCGCGGCTTGCGAGCCGGCAGATCAAAACAAACAATGAAAAGGCCCGCCGGTGAGAAACCGGCGGGCCTTTGCCTTTTTCCGTTTCTTGTTCTTGCGGTCAGTTCATCAGGTGGTGGCCATGCGGCGCGTTTTCGCGCAGCGGCGGCATGGCCAGCGGGTGGGGAGCCTCCGGCTCGATGAGACCGATGAGCGCTTCCGCGGCGTCGGTGACGATGGCCAGCCTGCCCAGGCCCGGCACGCGCAGCGGGGCGCGAGACACCCTGCCTCCGGCGAAGGCCGAGGCGCGCACGGCGGCGTCCATGCTGGTCACGGTCATGTAGGTCATCCAGTGGGCGGGGATGCCGCGATGCAGCTTCCTGTCGAGAGCGAACAGGCCGCACACCGGCGCGCCGTTCTTGCGCGCCACCCAGTAGGAGCTTCCGTCCGCCAGCGGAATATCATCAAACTGCCAGCCCAGGGTGCGGCCATAAAAGGATATGGCGGCGCGCGCGTCCCAGCAGTTCAGTTCGTGCCACCATTTCTCGACAGGATTCGCCATGTCTCTCTCCCTCTCTTTGATGCATGTCTCATCAAGCCCGCCCTTGATGAGGCGCAATGTCGCAATGACCGGTGACGGTCTTTGGGCGGGAATCGGGCAGACAAATGAAGGAATCATGCCGATTGCGGGGCAGGGCAAACGAAGAGTTAAGACAGTCCCGGCAATTTTAGTGATTTTTCCTGGCTCCAGGCGGCCCGGAATTCTCTTGTGCGGCGGGGCCGCCTGGAGCCAGGA
>JALUFY010000006.1 GCA_027051995.1 Hyphomicrobiales bacterium | reverse complement strand
GCCGCCGAAATAGAGATCGGCGCACGTCATTTCGGCTGCGTGGGCCAGACCCCGCCGTTTGATCATCCGCACATCTATCTGGAGATTCCCGCTTCCGGGGCGGTCAAATGTCCCTATTGCGCCACCATCTACAAGTTCAATCCGGAACTGGCCGAGGATGAATGCCGCCCCGATGACGCCCGCTTCATCGATGAAGACGCCGCCTGAAAAAGGCGCGCAAAAGACTGGCTGGACAGATAAAAACGGCACCGCTTCCCCCGAAACGGCGCCGTTTTCGCGCTTGATGCCAATTTGGCTCCCATCCCTTCACGGCTGGCCCCGCCAACGTCCCACAAACGGAACCGCCGTTTCTTCCGAAGGCTGCATCAAGCGTCCCCCTATGGTTGTGAAAGCAAGGTAACAAATTCCGCCCGCTTTGAAAATTTGATTCAAATGCCACGGTTAACATCTGCTTGCTTCGGCCAGCAGAGCGCGCGCCTCCACCGTGCTCATCAGCGCGAAACCTTCCCGCTCCAGCACATCCCGCGTGGCCGCCACGAGTGATGCGTTGTCCGGCGCTATGCGGCCATCGGGCAGCCTGTCATTGTTCTCGAAGCCGATGCGCGCATGCCCGCCCAGCCGCGCCGCGCGCAGCGCCGCCCGCGTCTCCTTGCGCCCGAAGGCGCAGACCGCCCAGTGCGCCGGAACATCCCCCAGCGCCTCCACGTATGCGTCCAGCTCTTCCGGTTCGCTTTCGCCGTTTTCCGCGTAACGCCCCAGCACCATGAGCACAAAGGGGCGGGCGAAGGGAATGACGCCATCGGCGCGCAGCCGCGAAAAGCGGCGCACGTCTCCGGGCGAATAGAGAATGAATTGCGGCGAAATGCCCATTACCGAAAGCCAGCGGAAAAAGCCGCGCGCCCGCTCCAGTGTTTCCGCTTCGTCATCCGGCGCAAGCTCCCTGAGCGCCAGTGACGCCGCTTGCGGCAGGGTGGCGCGCACGCAGGCCATCTGCTCCAAGGGGCCATAGCGGCCCACCGCCTCGGTGGTGATCTGGATGTTCAATTCCCCGCCCGTGGCAGTCCGCACCGCCTTCATGAACGGCAGATAATGCGCCGGCTCCAGGGTATGCGCGCCCTCCTCGTCGCGCGCATGCAGATGAATGGCCGATGCCCCCGCCTCCATGCAGGCCTTCGCCGTGTCCGCAATCTCCCGCGCCGTCAGCGGCAGGGCCGGATGATCGGCCTTCGTCTTGCGCGCCCCGTTCGGCGCGGCCATGAGCATCACCTTGCGCATGCCCGCTCAAGCCTCCGCTTCGCCATCCTCCAGCAGGGCGATCAGGGCGCTGGTGTCCCACCGGCCATGCCCCATCGCCTGCAGTTTCGCATAGAACTGATCCACCAGGGCCGTCACCGGCAGTTGCGCGCCATTGCGCCGCGCCTCGGCCAGGCAGATGGCGAAATCCTTGCGCATCCAGTCCACCGCGAAGCCGAAATCGAATTCGCCCGCCGCCATTGTCCGGTAACGGTTCTCCATCTGCCAGCTTTGCGCCGCGCCCTTCGAGATGACGGAGATCACGTCCTCCACATCCAGCCCGGCCCGCTTGCAGAAATGGATGGCCTCGGCCAGCGCCTGCACCAGCCCGCCGATGCAGATCTGGTTGACCATCTTGGTCAGCTGGCCGGAGCCGGACGGCCCCATGAGCCTTTGCATCTTCGCATAGGTGGAGATCAGCGGCGCGGCCCTTTCATAGGCCTGTTCGTCTCCACCGCACATGACGGTCAGCTGGCCGTTCTCCGCCCCCGCCTGCCCGCCGGAAACCGGCGCATCGATGAAGGCCAGCCCCATTGCCTCCGCCTTTTTCGCAAGCTGGCGGGCCACATCGGCCGAGGCCGTGGTGTGATCAATGAAGACCGCGCCCGCCTTCATGCCGTGAAAGGCGCCCTTTTCGCCCGTGGTGACGCTCAGCAGGTCATCATCATTGCCCACGCATGCGAAGACGAAATCCGCCCCTTGCGCCGCCTCCATGGGCGTGGCGGCGTGGCGGCCGCCATGTTCGGCCACCCATTTTTCCGCCTTGGCCGCCGTGCGGTTGTAAACGCAAACATCGTGCCCGGCTCCGGCCAGATGCCCGGCCATGGGATAGCCCATAACCCCCAGTCCGATCCACGCCACCTTCACCATTTGTCCGTCATCCCTTTCCAAGCAAAAAATTGTGCATGAGCCATGATGTTTCATTGCCATGCCCGCCCCCGCGCTTATAATCCCCGCGCCTGCCCGGAGAAAGCATTTTCGCGAATCGCGCGCCTTCTGGCGCTGGCGGGCCTCCGGTTCGGAAAAACACAACGAAAAGGCGTCACACCGTGAGCGTTGAGCGGCAATCATTTCCCCAGTTTTTCATCACCTCGGAGGGGGAATGCCCCTATCTGCCCAATCGCACCGAGCGCAAGGTCTTCACCCACCTTGTCAGCTTCGAGGCCTCCGATCTGCATGATTTGCTGACCAAGACGGGTTTCCGCCGCTCGCAGAACATCGCATACCGCCCAGCCTGCGACGGCTGCTCGCTGTGCATCCCGGTGCGCATTCCGGTGGACAGCTTCCGCCCCACCCGCACCATGCGCAAGATCTGGCGGCGCAACGCCTCCCTGAGAGGCCGCTTCGAGCCGCCGCGCGCCACCTCCGGGCTGTTCTCGCTGTTCCGCGACTACATCGAGGCCCGCCACGGGGACGGCTCCATGGCCGGAATGACGGCGCTGGACTTCGCCGCCATGGTGGAGGAAACCTTCGTGGACACCCGCCTGATCACCTACCGCGAGCGCGCCCCCATCAGCCTGGCCGGCCCTGCGGGCGAAGGCGCGGAAGGCGGAGAGGTCGTCGCCTGCGCCCTGACCGACGTGCACAATGACGGGCTGTCCATGATCTATTCCTTCTACAATCCGCGCATGGAAAACCGCTCGCTCGGCACATACATGATCCTTGAGCACATCGAACGCGCCCGCCGCATGGGCCTGCCCTACGTCTATCTCGGCTACTGGGTGCCCGGCTCGCGCAAGATGGCCTACAAGGAGCGCTTCCTCCCCCAGGAGCGCCTCATCGGCGACAACTGGCTGCCCATAGAGACATAGCCGCTCAGTCCACGCAACAAACAGCCCTGTTAGGCCCTTTGCGGCTTTGATGATATCCTCCCCCTTGCGGCAGACAAATAACGGGAGGACATCATGCTCAGGACATTTTTCGCGGCGCTTACCGCCCTGCTCTTCGCCCTCGCGCCAGCGGCGGCGAAGGAGGTGACGCTGCAACAGGGGCGGCTGACGCTCAACGCCAATCTGGAACTGGCTGATGGCAGGACCACACGTGACGGTGTCCTGCTCATCACCCACGGCACGCTGGCCCACAACCGGATGGAACTGATCGCCGCGCTTCAGAAACTGCTCAAGGCGCGCGGAATCAATACCTTGGCCATCAATCTCTCGCTGGGCATATCGAACCGCCACAACATGTATGACTGCAACCAGCCCATGCGCCACAGGCACATTGATGCATTGGATGAAATCGGCGCATGGGTGGCTTGGCTGAAAGACAACGGCGCGCAAACCATCTGGCTGCTCGGCCATTCCAGAGGCGGCAATCAGACCGCCTGGTTCGCCGCCACGCGCCCTGCTCCGGAGGTCAAAAAGGTCATCCTGCTCTCTCCCATGACCTGGGATGAAAAACGCGCCGCCAGCGCCTACAAGACCCGCTTTGGCGCGCCGCTCGCCCCCATGCTGGCCCAGGCGCGCGATTTCGCCCGTGCCGGTCATGGCGGCGAGCCCATGGAGCTGCCCGGCATTCTCTATTGCAAGAACGGCCGCGCCACGCCGGAGAGCTTCCTGAGCTATCACGCCCCGGACAAGCGGCTGAACACCCCTTGGTGGCTGGACAAGATCAAGATTCCGGTGCTGGTCATCGCGGGCGGTGAAGACAAGACCGTTCCCGATCTCGCCAGACAGGTCAAACCGCTGGCCGATGGCCGGCATGTCATGCTGAAGGTCATTGATGACGCGGATCACTTCTACCGTGACTTCGCCGCCGAGGACGCTGCGGACGCCATCGCCGGTTTTCTCAATGATCAGCCGTGATTAGCCGCGCCATGTGAATCAATTCCTCAACTGATTGCGCGTTCCGCGCGCATGGCCGCGCGGGCGGGCGGATCATCACCACCGGCAGCGCCAGCCGCCGCGCCGCAAGGAGCTTGGCCCGCCCCTCCGCCCCTCCGGAATTGCGGCAGACCAGCCATTGCGCCCGGCAGGCCCGCAACAGCGCCATTTCGCCGGCCACGCTCCGCCCCGGCCCGGCCCGCCACACCCGCCAGCGCGGCGGGAGCGCAAAGCCCGGCTCCGACATCACACGCGCGCAAAGCCACAGATCGCCGCGCCCGGCCAGCCCGGCCAGCCCGCGCCCGCCGAGTGCTGCGAACACCCGCGCCCCGCCCGGCGGCACCCGCGCCGCCGCCGTGATGGAAGGCGCATCGAACCAGATGTCATCCGGCCCCGGGCGCCACGGAGGCCGCTCCAGCCGGATCAGCGGGATACCAGCCGCTTGTGCCGCCTCAAAGGCGTTTCGCCCCATGCGCGCGGCGAAGGGATGCGTGGCGTCGGCCACCAGCGCAATGCGATTGTCCCTGATCCAGCGCGCCAGCCCGTCCGCCCCGCCGAAGCCGCCGATGCGCGCCGCCGCGCCGGGCGCGAGCCTTGGCGCGCGTGTTGCCCCGGCCAGGGAGAGCGTTACCTCAAAGCCTGCCCGCGCCAGCCCCGCCGCCAGCGCGCGGCCCTGCCCCGTGCCGCCCAGAACAAGCACATGCGCGCCGCGCGCTTTGCCGCTTGCGGGATTGTCCGGCGCTTTATTATGCGCGTCCTTATCCGGCATGCGCGATCACCCGCCCTTGGCGATCCGTCACCAGCACATCCAGCGCCACCGGCGAATCGCGCAGCACGCCCCTGGCCGCGTCGCGCGCCGCCCGCGCCACCGGGGCGGCCAGATCGATGCCCGCATCATGCGCCATCTCCAGCGCCGCCCGGGCCGTATTGGCCCGGCTGATCTCCGCCATCCCGGCCAGCTCCGCCAGCCAGCTGAAATCCACCGATGAGCGCGCCGAATGCAGATCAAGCGCGCCCCTGCCCAGCTTGGCCATCTTGGCGAAGCCCCCGGCGATGGTCAGCCTTTGCACGGGATGGGCGCGCACGTATTTCAGCACGCCCCCGGCGAAATCCCCCATGTCGATCAGCGCCTGTTCGGGCAGCCCGAAATATGTTCGCGCGGCGGCTTCCGAAACCCGGCCCGTGCAGGCCGCGATGTGCGCGAGCCCGAGTGCGCGGGCCACGTCCACCCCCTCGCGGATGGCCGCGATCCATGCGGCGCAGGAATAGGGGCGCACGACGCCGCTGGTGCCCAGCACCGACAATCCGCCCCTGACGCCAAGGCGCGGATTCATGGTGCGCGCCGCCAGCTTTTCGCCGCCGGGAATGGAGATTTCCACCTCCAGATCACAACGCGCCCCATGTGCCGCCGCCACGCCGCGCAAGGCGTCCGAGATCATCAGCCTCGGCGCGGGGTTGATGGCCGGCTCGCCCACCGCCACCGGCAGGCCGGGCAGCGTGACGACGCCAACGCCGGAGCCCGCCTTGAAAACGATCCCCGCGCCCTCCGGCAGGACGCGCAGCGTGACGATGATCAGCGCCCCGTGCGTCACGTCCGGGTCATCGCCGGCATCCTTCACCACCCCGGCGCGCGCCCACCCCTCGCCTTTTTCGCTCAAGGCCAGGGCGAAGCAGGGCCGCTCGCCGCCGGGCAGCGTAATGCAAACGGGATCGGCGAATTCGCCCGTCAAAAGGGCGGTATGGGCCGCCTTCGCCGCCGCCGTGGCGCATGCGCCCGTCGTCCAGCCGCTGCGCAATTTCCTGTGAGAGATTTGCTCCATCGGTGAATCTCTATATAGAAAAGGCGCATCCGGCAAATCCGCAATGGAAACACTGCTCCATGAGCAAACGGCAAGGCACAGGATTTCGCGCGCTTCAGGACGCCCCTTTCCCGCCCTTCGCGCCGGGCGAAGTCTGGCTGGCCGGCGCGGGGCCGGGCGCGCCGGGCCTGCTGACCCTGCTGGCCTATCACGCCTTGCGGACATGCGATGTTGTCGTGCATGACGCCCTGGTCAATCCCGCCATCGTGGACTGGGCCAATCCGCATGCCGAGCGCATCGCGGCGGGCAAGCGCGGCGGGCGGCCCTCGGCCAGTCAGGCGGACATCACGCAACGCATCATCGAACTGGCGCGCCAGAACAAGCGCGTGCTGCGCCTGAAGGGCGGCGATCCCTTTCTCTACGGGCGCGGCGCGGAAGAGGCCCGCGCCCTGGCGGAGGCGAATATCCCCTTCCGCGTCATCCCCGGCGTTCCGGCGGGCATCGGCGGGCTGGCCTACGCGGGCATCCCGGCCACCAGCAAGGAGGTCAATTCCTCGCTGCTTTTCATCACCGGCCATGACCGCCACGGCCAGACGCCATCCAGCGCCGACTGGAGCGCCATCGCCCGCGCCGGAGAGGTCATCATCCTCTACATGGCCCTGCGCAAGGCCCGCGAGGTGGCGGCATTCCTGCTGGAAGGCGGCCGGGCACCCTGGAGA
>JALUFY010000005.1 GCA_027051995.1 Hyphomicrobiales bacterium | reverse complement strand
GCGCCAGAAGCGTTTCCACAGCGGGCGGCTTTGCGGCGCCTTCTCCAGCAGATTGCGCGCCCCTTCCAGCAGGTGGTTGTAATCGACGCCGGAAGGGCATGTGGTCATGCACGACAGGCAGGTCAGACAGGTATCCAGATGGCGGGCGGTCTCCGGGCCGGGCGGAACTTCGCCCTCCAGCATGTCCTTGATCAGGTAGATGCGGCCGCGCGGGCTGTCCAGCTCGTTGCCCAGCAGCAGGTATGTGGGGCAGGTGGCGGTGCAGAAGCCGCAGTGAACGCACTTGCGCAGGATGCCGTTGGCTTCGGCGATGAGCGGATCGCGCAACTGCTGCTGCGTGAAGCAGGTCTGCATGGCTCAGCCCTCCCGCCCGGATGGATAGACGCGGCCCGGATTGAGAATGTCCTTCGGATCGAAGGCGGCCTTGACGCGCGCCGTGACCTCGGCCAGCGGCTCCGGCTGCGGCTGAAAGACCGGCAGGGCGCGGCGGATGTCTTCGGGCGCGCGGAACAGGGTGGCGTGCCCGCCGGTGGAGGCCAGCGCGCCGCGCACCAGCTCGGCATGCGCATGCTCCGCGGGCGGCGTGGCCAGCCAGATGAGCCCGCCGGCCCAGTCCATGAAGAGCAATGCGCCGGAGATCATGGCGCGCAGGTTCTCCGCCACCTCCGCCCCCCGCGCCGGGGGGCAGGAAATGCGCCAGACAAAGGGCTCTCGCAGGCGCGCGAAGGGCGCTGCGTCGCGAATGTCCCGCCACAGGGCCTCCGTCTCCTCGCGCTCCAGCACGCGGGCGGAGCCGAACTCCGCCAGCGCGGCTTCCAGCATCTCCGCGCGCGCCTTCACGGAAGGAGCGAAGCCCTCTATGCGCATCAGGGCGGCGGAATCGCCATCGTTGATGTCCGCAGGCAGGAAGGCCGCGCCGGAAACCTCCGCCGGGGTGCGCATGGCGCGCGTCATGAGGGCGTTCGCGGCCGCCTCGTCCAGACCGGAAAAGCGCAAGGTGGCGGCGCTTTCCGGCGCGGGCAGGGCCTTGAAGGTCACCTCGGTGAGAACCGCCAGCGTGCCCCAGGAGGCGCACATGAGCTTGCTCAGGTCATAGCCGGTGACATTCTTCATCACCCGCCCACCGGATTTGAAGATCTCGGCGCGCCCGGAGACGGCGGAAAATCCCAGCAGATGATCGCGCACGGCGCCGGCGCGGACGCGGCGCGGGCCAGACAGCCCCGCCGCCGTCATGCCGCCGATTGTGCCCTGGCCCTGATCCTTCCGCCCCAGCAGGGCGGAGAAATCCGGCGGCTCGAAGGCCAGCGTCTGGCCCTTTTCGGCCAGCATGGCGGTGATCTCCTCAAGCGGCGTGGCGGCGGCGGCGGCAAACACCAGCTCCTCGGGCTCATACATGGACACGCCGCTGAGCGCGCGCATGTCCAGCAGGCGCGCGGCGGAAACAGGCCTGCCCAGGGCGCGGCGGGTGGCGCGCCCGGCGATCTCCAGCGGCGCGTCAGAGGCCAGCGCGGCGGCGATGGCTTCGGCGGTCTCCCGCGCGTTTTGCGGCGTCACACGCTCCATCAGACCCGCGCCTCCGGGTGAGAGTCGCGCATTCGCGGGGCGGGAGAAGCCTCGACGCCTCGCCACTTTCCCCCGTCATTGCCGGGCCTTGTCCCGGCAATCCAGAGCCGCAAGGCGCGGAGCCTGCCGCCCTGGATGACCGGCACAAGGCCGGTCATGACGGAGGAAGACGCGGAAAGGCCGGAAC
>JALUFY010000004.1 GCA_027051995.1 Hyphomicrobiales bacterium | reverse complement strand
ATTGTGCATGTAGGAGACGACGACGCCTTCCGGCACCTCCAGACAGGCGGTGCGGCGCACGCTCATGTTCTCGCCGATGGTGCCAACCATCTCCTTGACGTATTCCTCCACCGACTTGTCCGCGCCGGGGAAGGCGGCGGCCTTCAGCGCATCGATGTCGCCCTTCGCCTCCAGCGCCAGTTTGGCGATCTCGCCTACCATCTGCTGGAACTGCTCGTTGCGGGCCACGAAGTCGGTTTCGGAGTTGACCTCCACCAGGGCGGCGCGGTTGCCGTCCGTGACCACGCCCACCAGCCCCTCGGCGGCGGCGCGGGAGGATTTCTTGGCCGCCTTGGACAGGCCCTTGGCGCGCAGCCAGTCGATGGCCTTCTCCATGTCGCCATCGTTCTCGGTCAGCGCCTGCTTGCAGTCCATCATGCCCGCGCCGGTTTTCTCGCGCAGGTCCTTCACCATGCTTGCGGTGATCTTGCTCATTGTCTCGAATCCTCTGTTACGGGATGAGCCGGAACCGCGCTCCGAGAGAACGCGGCTCCGGCGGTGTCATCGTGTAAAGCCCGCTCAGCCGCCGCTCTTGCCGGCCTTGGCCTGATCCACCTTGGCGCGCGGCGGCTTGCCGGCCATCAGCTCCTTGGCCTGCTCGATCCAGTCCTCGCGCTCGATGCGGCCCTTCAGCCCCAGCTTTTCGTCAAGCTCCTTCGCCGCTTCCGGGGTCAGCTCGGCGATCTGCCTGAAGGTGGTGATGCCGGCCTCCGTCAGCTTCTTTTCCAGCACCGGGCCGACGCCGGACAGCAGCGAGATGTCGTCCTTGACGCCTTCCGCCGGAGCAGACTCTTCCGCTGGCGCGGGTTCTTCAGCGGGAGCAGGCTCTTCAGCCGGAGCAGGCTCTTCAGCGGGAGCCTCTTCCGCTTCGGCCGGTTCCGCGACAACCTCTTCCATCACCGGCTCGGCCATTTCGCCGATGTCCTCGCCGGAGGCCGCCGCCGACATGGAGATGCCCTCGATGGCCGCCTTGGCGATCAGATCGCAATAGAGCGCGATGGCCCGCGAAGCGTCGTCATTGCCCGGAATGGGCATGTCGATGCCCCTGGGATCGCAGTTGGTGTCGAGAATGGCCACCACAGGGATGTTCAGCCGGTTGGCCTCCTGAATGGCGATCTGCTCCTTGTTGGTGTCGATGACGAACATGATGTCGGGAATGCCGCCCATGTCCTTGATGCCGCCCAGGGCGCGCTCCAGCTTCTCGCGCTTGCGGGTCAGCTGAAGCAGCTCCTTCTTGGTGTAGGCGTTGGCCTTCTCGGTGTCGAGAATGTCCTCCAGCTCGCGCAGGCGGCGGATGGAGTTGGAAATGGTCTTCCAGTTGGTCAGCGTGCCGCCCAGCCAGCGGTGATTGATGTAATACTGGGCGCAGGACTTGGCCGCCTCGGCGATGGGCTCCGACGCCTGGCGCTTGGTGCCCACGAAGAGCACGCGGCCGCCCTTGGCCACCACGTCGCGCACCTTTACCAGCGCCTGGTGAAACAGCGGGATGGACTGCGACAGATCGATGATGTGAATGCCGTTGCGGGCGCCGTAGATATAGGGGGCCATCTTCGGGTTCCAGCGATGGGTCCGGTGGCCGAAATGCGCGCCGGCCTCAAGCAGGTCGCGCATGGAAACGTCAGGCAAAGCCATGGCCTGTTACTCCTTTTTCCGGTTCATGTCCTCCACGCCGCCCATGATGCGTCACCCCCGCAATGGGGCACCGGATGGCCGGACGGGCTATGTGGGAGAGAGCTCTCCTGCCCGCCAGCCGGAAGCCGGACGGCGCGTGCGAATTGACCGCGCGAAGGCTCCTCCGCACGGTCTGGCAGGCTTTTACGCCCAAAGGGCCGCCGATTGCAAGAGCCAAAACGCACCCCGGCGCGCTTTTTTCGCCAAAGGCCGCGCCGCCCGCGGGACGCGGCAAGCGTGAAAAAATCCCCGCCGCGCGTCCGCGCGCTCTTGGCCTGCCCCGTCTCGTGCGTGTATGCAGGGCGGGCTTGCTATTCCCCGCAACCGAGGACGGATCTCATGACCACCCCCGCCGGACGGCGCGAACAGGCCACGCGCGGCGTGCTCTACGCCCTGGCCGCCTATGGCCTGTGGGGCGGCAATCCGCTGTTCTTCCGCCTGCTGGACGGCGCCAGCGCCTTCGAGATCGTCGCCCACCGGGCCCTGTGGTCGCTGCCGGTGGCCGCCCTTTTACTGGTTTTCACCCGCCGCCTGGGCGCGGCCCTGGCCCCTCTGCGCAGTTTCAAGGCCCTGCGCATCCTCATCGCCTCGGCCCTGTTCATCTCCGTCAACTGGGGGTTCTTCGTCTGGGCGGTCAACGCCGGGCGCACCATGGAGGCCTCGCTGGGCTACTACATCAACCCGCTGATGAACGTCCTCGTCGGCTTCCTGTTCCTCGGCGAGCGTTTCAGCAGGGCCCAGATCGCCGCCATCGCCCTGGCCTGCGCCGCCGTCATCTGGCTGACCGTCTCCGCCGGGGTCTTTCCCTGGCTGGCGCTGCTGCTGGCCGCCTCCTTCACCATGTATGGATTCCTGCGCAAGATCATGCCCGCCGGGCCGCTGGAGGGGCTGTTCGTGGAGACCATCGTGCTCTTTCCGCTGGCGCTGGCCCTGCTGTTCATTCTGTGGAAGTGGGGCGGTCAGCCGCTGAAGTTCGGCAATGACGGCTATTACACCACCGTTCTGATGATCGCCGGGCCGGTGACGGTCACGCCTTTGCTCTTCTTCGCCGCCGGCGCGCGGCGCATCCGCCTGTCCACCCTGGGGCTGATGCAGTATATCGCCCCCACCGGCATGTTCCTCACCGCCGTCTTCATCTTCGGCGATCCGCTGGACAGAAACCGTCTCATCGCCTTCGCCCTCATCTGGACGGCGCTGCTTATCTATTCCAAGGACGCCATGCGGCAGGAAAAGGCGGCGCGGAACAGGGAAACGCGAGACCCGTGAGCCCGGCGGAAACGCTTCAGCCCGCGCAGACCGCCGCCTCACCGCCCAGATATTCCTCCGGCACGTGAAAGACGCCCTAGATGCAGGCCGGGTTGCGCACGGCGATCTGCGTATGCGTGCGCATCTGGATGGCCGCGCCGGGATAGGCCGGTCCGCCTTCGGTGAAAACGCCCTTGACAGTATCGATTTCCCCGCCGGTTCGCGCCTGCATCTCACAGGCCATGTTGATGACGGCGCAATCCAGCCGGCGCATGAGAATATCACCATCTCCATCATGAAGCGGCGTATTCTCCGGCATGGCGTCTCCCGTTTCGCCGGTGAGCTGTTCCAGAACCTCGTGAGCCGCCTGCACCACTTCGATACCCGCCGTCGTGGTCAGATCGAGACAGCGCCCCAGATCGACCACCGCCCCGATGGCGGCGGGCGCGTCTCCATCTTTTCTCCATTCCTGCCGATGTGCCTGATTTGTGGCCCATTCGCAGGCCCGTTTGGGATTCTCCAGCCAGAAATAGATGCCATGCCCCAGCCAGTCATAGGTATTCTCGCTGCTCCTGAACCGTTCTTTCATCTCCACGATTTTCGCCGCCACGGATTTTCTGCATCCGTGATATCCGAGAACGAAACAGGAGGCCAGTTCGTGCATGCGGGATCAGTCTCCGGATTCGCCCTTTTCCGCGTCCGGATAGAAATAAGGGTTGCGCGTGCCATCCTCGTTGTAGAGGCCGATGGCGATAAGCGCCTTGCGGAAATCTTCCGGCGACTTCAAACGCTCCAGATAGGCCAGCGCATCCTTTTTGGCCACCCTGCCCTCCGGCGTGGTCGGGCGCAGATCATGCAGCCCCTTCAGTTCAGCCGTGTTCATGGCAGCCTCCTCGATACTTGCATCAGGTTGGCAAGCATAACACACACCCTGTCAAGCGGGGACGGAGATCCCGCCAGCCAGAATAATGACATCAATATGTTCAAGCATTTACTTACCTTGCGGGAATAGTCATTTCAAGAGGCTGGCAAGTCATAACACACGCATGAATCCTTTTCGCAACATCCCGGCGCAAGCCATTAACCCGCCAGCGATAATTATATCCGCTTCGCCAGCTTGTCCGGCGTCCAGTCCGGCTGGCGGCGGATTTTCAGGCGTTTTTCGAACATCGGCACGATCTGCGCCGCGTCATCCACCGCGTCGATGCGCACCCGGGTGCTGGACTTGAAGAAACCCTCGCCGTCCATGTGATCGAACAGCTCCATGAGGGGATCCCAGTAGCCGCCGATGTTGGCCACGATGATAGGCTTCACATGCTGGCCCAGCTGCGCCCACGTGGCCACCTCCACCAGCTCCTCCAGCGTGCCGATGCCGCCGGGAAGGGCGCAAAAGCCGCTTGATGCCTCGAACATGGCCATCTTGCGCTCATGCATGTTTGCGGTGACGACCAGCTCGCTCACCCCTTCTAGCATGATCTCCTCACGGATCAGAAACTCCGGGATGATGCCGGTCACATGCCCGCCCGCCGCCAGGCAGGCGCGCGCCGTCTCGCCCATCAGCCCCAGCGCCCCGCCGCCATAGACCAGCCCGATGCCGGCCTTGGCCAGGGCCCGCCCGAGGGTGCGCGCCGCCTCCATGTATGCCTCGTCGCGTCCCGGGCTGGAGCCGCAATAGACGCAAAGATTCGTTCCGGGTTTCGTCATGGCCCGATGTGAACCACAGCCGGGCCCTTCGCGCAAGACGCATTGCCGCCGTCCGCAGCGCCCGCCCTGCCCCCGGCTTGCCAAAATCACGCGATAATGCGAAACATGCCCGATGGGGCGAAAGAGTCACTCACGGCGTCAGGGAAACGGCGGAAAAACATGAAGAAGCCTTTACCATGGTTCATCGGCGGCGCGCTGCTGAGCGCGGCGGCTCTCGTCATCGCCACCCAGACCAGATGGGCCGGACAGCCAAGCGGGCTTTCGGCGCTGAAACGGACGGTCAAAACCGCCATCACCGGCGCGCCTGACGAAACGGCGGCAGAAAAGCCCGCGAAGCCGCGGCAGCAAAAGACCGCCGCCCTGCCCGCCCCGGACAAAACAGCGGAAGCAAAATCCGCCGCCACGCCAGACAAGACCGCCCCCGCCAAAAAGGCGGAAAAGCCAGGAAACAAGCCCGCCTTCGATATCGTCCGCGTCGAGGAGGACGGCTCCGCCGTCATCGCCGGGCGCGCCGCGCCAAACGCCAAAGTCGAGATGCTGCTTGACAACAAGGTGCTCGGCGCCGCCAGGGCGGACGAGCGCGGCGAATGGGCCTTCGTGCCCAAGGCCCCGCTGCCGAAGGGCAATCACCAGCTCGCCATCCGCACCGCGCCAAAAGCGGACGAAAGGAAACCGGCCGCCGTCTCCCCTCAGACGGTGACGCTGAACATTCCCGGACAGGGCGGCAAGCCGCTGATCGTTCTCTCCGAACCTTCGAAACCCACCCGCATCCTGCAAAAGCCGCCGGCCGCGCCCGCACGGAGCGCACAAGCGCAAGCCGGACAGGCGGAGAAAACGGACAAGACGGCGGCATTGCCTTCCGCATCGGGCAAACAGGCCGCCGCAACGGATGCCCAAAAGTCCGCACAACAGACGGCAAAAGCCAAATTGCCCTCCGGGAGCGGCAAACAGGCCGCCGTCATGGACACCGCAAAGTTGGCCAAACCGGCCGCCGCTCCGGAAGCGCCCGGGCGGAAAGCAGCCGCCATGGAAAAGGCCGCGCCCGCACCTGGGCAGACACCCGCCGCCGCGAAGCCCTCCGCGCCCGCAGCCCAGCCCCCCGCTTCCGCGCCCGTCAAGGTCGTCACGCCCGCGCGCAACGGCCGTCTCGCCCTGCGGACGGTGGATTATGACGACAACGGCGATATCTTCTTCACCGGCAAGGCCCGCCCCGGCCAGGCCCTGCGCCTTTATGTGGACAACCGCTTCCTTGGCGACGCCAGGGCCGCGAAAAACGGCGCGTGGGAATGGCGCGGCAAGACGGAGATCGCCACCGGCGTGCATGCCCTGCGCGTTGACCGCATCAACGCCAAAGGCAAGGTCATGGAGCGCATCGAGCTGCCCTTCAAGCGCGAGGCGGCCGCCGCCGTCGTGGCGGCCAGAAGCGCCACGCCAGCCGCGCCCGCCAAGGCGCCCTCCGGCAAGCCTTCCGCCACCTCCGGAGACGAGCCCCCGGCCCGGCCCGCGACGCCTCCTTCCGGCCCCGGCCGCGTGGTCATCCAGCCGGGCAACAATCTGTGGAACATCGCCCGCGTCATCTATGGCAAGGGCGTGCGCTATACAACCATCTACGAGGCCAACAAGGACCGGATCAAGGATCCCGACCTGATCTATCCCGGCCAGATCTTCACCACGCCAAACGCCGCGCCGCCCATCCGCATCGATCCGAAACGCACTGAGCCGCTGAGCGCCGCCAAACCCGCCCCGGCGGAGTGAGCGCATGCCCCGCGCCCATCTGGCAAAAAGCCCACGGCCCGCTCTTGCCTGCCCGGGTGCGCGGGCCTAGATCGTTGAGCATGTTTCATTCTCACGCGGGAGCCGCCTGATGGTTGGCAAACTCTCCTATTCCAGCCCGCCGCTGGAGAAGACATTGCCGGAAGACGGCCCCGGCATGAGCCAGATGCAGACGCTGCGCACGCTCTTCCCCTATCTGTGGCCGGCGGATCGCCCGGCCATGCGCCTGCGCGTCGTTCTGGCCATGAGCGCCCTTTTGC
>JALUFY010000003.1 GCA_027051995.1 Hyphomicrobiales bacterium | reverse complement strand
GGGATACCGCCGCGGCCAGCGACAGCCAGTCCATGCGCTCTGCGTCCTCGATGGAGAAGGCCGCGCCGGTATCCCAGATCAGATGCCGGACGCCGCCCATGAGATGATGAAACAGCCCGTAAACCGTGCCCGCCAGCACAACCAGCCCGAACCACGAGCGGAAAAGCCCGTCAACGAAGGCGAAATAGGCCGGCCCCGCCGCCAGCGCCGCCAGCCACCACACGCCCAGCAGGATGGCGAAATAGAGCGCCGCCCCGGTGATCCGGTGCAGGATGGACATCATCATGGTGAGGTTGGGCCTGTAAATCTGAAGATGCGGCGAAAGCGGCCGCTTTTCGCCCATGCCGGTATTGGCCATCTGTCCAGTCTCCCGAAAGCCCTTGCGGGATCGTGTTAGAAGAAGGCAGCGCGAACCGGACGGCCCGTGTTGCGACGCAAAAACCCTAACGCAATTCCAGACGCCTTTCCAGCACTTTTCCCTGCTACGAAGGGCTTAAATTTCACCCCCCCGCGCGCGCCGCTCCGCATGCCCTCGCGCAAGGCCCGCAGCACCGCCCTTTTTCAGCCCTTCTCCCGCGCCCCGATGGCCGCCGCCAGCGCCAGCGTCCGCCGCGCCATCTCAAGATGCAGCCGCTCAACCATGCGTCCGTCCACCCCGGTCACGCCCTTGCCGGCATTGGCCGGATCGTCAAAGGCCGCGATGATCCGTTCCGCCCGGGCGATCTCTTCCCTTGACGGGGAAAAGGCCGCGTTGGCCGCCGCGATCTGCGCCGGATGAATGAGCGACTTGCCGCTCATGCCCATCATCCGCCCCTGACGGCATTCCGCCGCGAAGCCCTCCGCGTCGCTGAAATCATTATAGACCCCGTCGATGATCTCCAGTCCTTGAGCCTTCGCCGCCGCCACGCAGGTCATCAGCCAGGGGATGAAGAAGGCGCGGTTTTCGCCTGCCCGCGCGCCGGTCTCCAGAGCCAGATCGTTGGTTCCCATGACCAGAACCGAAAGCGGCGTCTGCCGCGCCGCCTGCGCGATGGCCCGGGCGTTCAGCACCGCCTGCGGCGTCTCCATCATCGCCCACAGCGCCACGGGGCCGGTATCCGCCCCGGCCATGCGATCCGCCAGCAGCTGGATGTCCTCCGCGCCTCTCACCTTGGGCGCCAGAATGGCGTGCGGCGCGGCCCGCGCGGCCATGGCCAGATCATCGGCGAACCATTGCGAGCCCGCCGCGTTGATCCGCACGATGATCTCGCGCCCTTCGTATCCGCCCGCCTCGAGCGCCTCTTCCACCGCCGCCCGCGCGCCGTCCTTCGCTTCCGGGGTGACGGCGTCTTCCAGATCGAAGATCAGGCAATCGGCCATGAGCCCGCGCGCCTTCTCCAGCGCCCGCGCGTTCGAGCCGGGCACGAACAGAACGGAGCGGCGCGGGCGGATGGTCATGGATGAAAACCTCGTGCGGAAAGATCGCCCCGGATGCTATATCCCCTCAAGGCTCATTGCAAATCGGAGGAAATGCCCATGCCCGCCTATCTCGTCGCCCGCGTCAATGTCACAGATCCGGAGAAATACGAAGCCTACAAGAAGCTCTCTCCGGCGGCCATCGCCGCATTTGGCGGCAGGTTCCTCTCCAGAGGCGGCAATCTGGAAACCCTGGAAGGCGCGCCGGAAACCCGCCGGGTGGTCATCGTCGAGTTCCCGGACATGCAAGCTGCCAGGGACTTTTACGATTCGCCGCAATACAGAAAGGCCCGCGCCGCCCGCGAAGGCGCAGCGGA
>JALUFY010000002.1 GCA_027051995.1 Hyphomicrobiales bacterium | reverse complement strand
CCACTTTCGCCACGCATCTGGAGTTCAGCTGGTCGGCCGATCTGCTGGCCATCGTGGCGCTGCTGGCCACCGCGCGCTTCGCCACGGCGCTGGCCGGACTGGACGCGGGCACCAGCTTCGGCGGGCTGGGCGCGTCGCGCGAGATGATGGTCTCCTCGCTGGCCGAACCGGCGATGCTGATGATCGTCTTCACCACCGCCCTGCTGGCGGGCACCACGCAGCTTTCGGCCATCGCCGACTACGTGGCGGGCAATCCCGTGGGCCTGCGCATCTCGCTGGTGTTCACCCTGCTGGCGCTGATCGTCGTCTCGCTGGCGGAGAACGCGCGCATTCCGGTGGACAATCCCTCCACCCATCTGGAGCTGACGATGATCCACGAAGCCATGGTGCTGGAATATTCCGGCCGCCATCTGGCGCTCATCGAGATGGCCTCGGCGACCAAGCTGCTGCTCTATGTCTCGCTGATCATCTGCCTGTTCTTTCCCTTCGGCATCGCCTACAGCGAGGCCTCCATCGGCGCGCAGCTGCTGGCCATCGTCATCTGGCTGGCCAAGGTGGCCGTGCTTGGCGTGCTGCTGGCCATTGGCGAGACCATGGTCTCCAAGATGCGCCTGTTCCGGGTGGCGGAGTTCCTCGGCGGGGCGCTGGTCGGCGGTCTGCTGGCGATGATCTATCTGTTCGTTTTCAGGGGGTTGTAGGGCCATGCACGGGTTCAGCGCCGATATCTCCCACATGCTCGCCGGCATCGTGCTGGTGCTCAGCTTCATGCTGCTCTATCAGGCGCGGCTGTTCGCCCTGCTGAACGTCTTCGCCGCCCAGTCCATCGTGCTGGCCGCCGCGGTGGCCTGGCAGGCGCAATTGCAGGGGGCGCATCATCTCTACATCACCGCCCTGCTGGCGCTGGTGATGAAAGGCGTCATCATCCCCGGCGCGCTGCGCCGCATCGTGCGCAAGATGAACATTCACCGCAGCATCGAAACGGTGGTCGGGGTCAACCTGACCATGCTGGCCGGTGTGGCGCTGACCATTCTCGCCGTCATGGTGGTCTTCCCTGTGGTGCAGATGCAGGGCGGGCTGACGCGCGAGGATCTGGCCTTCGCCCTGGCGATCATCCTGCTGGGGCTTTTGATGATGATCACCCGGCGAAACGTCATCAGCCAGGTCATCGGCTTCATGGCGCTGGAAAACGGGCTGGTGCTGGCCGCCACCGGGGCGAAGGGCATGCCGCTGGTGGTCGAGGTCTCGGTGGCCTTTTCCGTGCTTATCGCCTTCTTCGTCTTCGGCATCTTCATTTTCCGCATCGGCGAGCGGCTGGGCAGCGTCGATGTGGACGAGCTGAGCAAATACCGGGGAGACGCCGAATGACCGATATCGCGCTCATTCTGATCCTGCTGGTTCCGGCCATCGGCGTCGCCGCGCTGGCCGTTGTCTCCGATTACCGCGCCAGCGCCTGGCTGAACGTGGCGCTCTCGGCCGCCGCCCTGGCCGGGTCGCTGCTGCTGTTCGCCGCGCCCATGCGCACGGGCAGCTATTTCATCATCGACAGCTTCAACATCTATCTGGTGGCGCTGAACACCTTCGTCGGCTTCACCACCAGCATCTTCAGCGCCTCCTACATCGCCCACGAGCTGGACGAGGGCAATCTGACGCCGGGCTATCTGAAGTTCTATCACGCGCTTTATCAGGTCATGATGACGGCCATGAGCCTGGCGCTGCTGTCCAACAATCTGGGCCTGATGTGGGTGGGCATCGAGGTGGCCACGCTCAGCACCGTCAT
>JALUFY010000001.1 GCA_027051995.1 Hyphomicrobiales bacterium | reverse complement strand
GTCTCCAGCCGCGCGCTCATGGGCTCCAGCCCCCCGCCGCGCCGTCCTCCGCGCCATCCGCGACCGCCTTCGCGGCGGCTTCATGCTTCTTGTGCGCCCTGACCGTCTCCAGCAGCCTGCCCATGACCTCCCGCACGCCCTCGCCGGTGGCGGAGGACAGCAGCATGGGCGAAAGCCCGGTGCGCTCTCGGAAGTCATCGGCCACCATCTTGCGGGTGTCTTCGTCGATCAGATCGATCTTCGACAGCGCCACAACTTCCGGCTTGTCCGCCAGCGTGCCGCCGGCGTAGGAGGCCAGCTCCTTGCGGATGGTTTTGTAGGCGGCCACCGGGTCTTCGCCGGTGATGTCCACCAGATGCAGCAGCACGGCGGTGCGCTCCACGTGGCCGAGGAAGCGGTCGCCAAGCCCCGCGCCCTCGTGCGCGCCTTCGATGAGGCCGGGGATGTCCGCCAGCACGAAGGAGTCCGCGCCCAGCCGCACCACGCCCAAGTTGGGATGCAGGGTGGTGAAGGGATAATCGGCGATCTTCGGTTTGGCGGCGGAGACGACAGACAGCAGCGTGGACTTGCCGGCGTTGGGCAGCCCAACGAGCCCCGCGTCGGCGATCAGCTTCAGGCGCAGCCAGATCCAGCGCTCCTCGCCCGGCGCGCCGGGGTTGGCGTGGCGCGGCGCGCGGTTGGTGGAGGACTTGAAGCGCGTGTTGCCGAAGCCGCCCTTGCCGCCCCTGGCCAGAAGCACCCGCTGGCCGGGCCTGGTGAGATCGGCGATCAGCGTCTTTTTGTCCTCGTCCAGAATCTGCGTGCCCACCGGCACCTTGATGATCACATCGCGCCCGGAGCGCCCGGTGCGGTCCGAGCCCATGCCGTGCATGCCCTTTTCGGCCTTGAAATGCTGCTGATAGCGGTAGTCGATGAGCGTGTTCAGCCCTTCCACGGCCTCGGCCCAGACATCGCCGCCGCGCCCCCCGTCGCCGCCGTTGGGCCCGCCATGCTCGACGTATTTCTCGCGCCGGAACGACACGCACCCGGCCCCGCCGTCGCCGGAGCGGACATAAACCTTCGCCTGGTCAAGGAATTTCATTTTGGCGGATGCTCTTCGATGTCATGAGGAAAACCGGCCACAGCATAACACGATCCCGGCCTCTCTTGAAACCGCGGCCGGGCTGCCGGAACGGGGCCGCGCGTGCGCAGGCCGGGGGCTGGTGATCCCGGCAGGATTCGAACCTGCGACCCTCAGATTAGGAATCTGATGCTCTATCCAGCTGAGCTACGGGACCAGCCGGGTTCTAAATAGGCAATCACGGGCGCTTGCGCAAGCCGCTTGAGGCGCGGCGGATGCGTGCGCGAAATCGTCCTTTTGCCTTTGCCGCGCGCGGGGGTATAAAGGCGCATCGTTTCTGTTCAGCCGGAAAAACCATGACCACGGACACCGGACATCTCTCGCGCGGCGAAATCGCCCAGGTGCTGGCCGAAGCCCTGCCCTTCATGCAGCGTTACGCCGGGCAGACGGTCGTCATCAAGTATGGCGGCCACGCCATGGGCGACAAGACGCTGGCGCGGCAGTTTTGCGCCGACATCGTGCAGATGAAGCTTTCCGGCATTCATCCCGTCATCGTGCATGGCGGCGGGCCGCAGATCGGGGCCATGCTGGAGAAGCTGGGCATCGCATCGCGCTTCGAGGACGGCCTGCGCGTCACCTGCGAGGCCACCGTGGAGGTGGCCGAGATGGTGCTTTCGGGCTCCATCAACAAGTCCATCGTCGCCTGCATCCAGAAGGCC